>JBIKMF010000231.1:0-6837 GCA_044359425.1 Phycisphaerales bacterium | reverse complement strand
CGCCACCCGCTCGAGCGCGGGCACGACCGACGCGTCCGGCACGCCGATCACCACCTCGTGCGCCGCGTACCGACCATCGAGCTCGGCGACAAACCCCAGCGCGGCCTCCGCCTGGGCCTCGGGCCCGTCCGCGAACTCGATCCGCTGCACATCCGCGGGCAACCTGCGATCGATCCACGCCCCGGGCACCACGCACCCAAAGCCGTCGAACGCCCCCGCTTCTTCCGGCGGTGCAAACACCAACGCCCGGATCTTCGCGCCGCTGTGCTCGAGCGCATCGCGCGTCGATTGGTTCAGCTCAGCGACCCCAAGCAGCACGATCTCGTCGCTGCTGCCGGGGCTGGGCTCGCGCAAACGCCGGAGCCTCCGTGACGCGCTGTCGTAAAGCCCCCACGACTCGAGCGTCCTTTCGTACCGGTGTTGAATGGCGGAAGCGGCTTTCCATCGGTCCTCCTCTTCAAAGAGCGCCAGCCCCTTGGCACGGGCCGGCACATCGGCAAACATCATCCCCTCGCCCGCCAGGTCGTCGTGGCACTTGATCAGCAGGTTCGCAACGGCGGACCAATACCCCATCCCCGCGCGCGGGCCCCCATCCGCCACCAGGCCCGCCAACTCATCGCTCGACGAACGCCGCAGCGCCTCGATCCACGCCAGCTTGCTCAGAATCGGCCCCGCGGGCGAAAGCCCCTTCGCGTCGTCCGGCCCCAGCGCCGCCTCCGCCGCCTCACCGGGCGTCACACACATCGGCGGAGACAGCACCAACCCCCGCTCCGTCGCGATCTCCAAAAGCAGCGACGTCAACACCCGCCCCGCACGCCCACCCGAAACCACCACCGTCAGCGACGACAGGTCCAGGTCCGGACCCACCGCCCGCGCCGCCAGCCACCGTGCCGCGAGAACGATCGGCGGTGAATCCCATCCGAGGAAGATGCGTTCGACTGGTGCCATCCTTGCTCCGGTGTCCTGCAACCACTGACTCTTCGTCCAGAGGCTACCGCGAGCTATGGGTCATGGCGAGACAGATTCCGACACCGGTTTTCGCCCACTGACAACAGTATGTCAGTTTGCGAGACGAATTACAAGGGTTTCCCTGGCCCGAGCGTCACGGAGCGCAAGTTCATCACCCCCTGGCCCGGCTTCGACACCGGCCGAACCTCGATCGGGAAGTCACCCGGACGCACCTCCACCGCCTCCAGCTCCACCGCCACGAAGTCCCCCCACCCCTTCGTCGCCGGTACCGTGAACCGACGCGTCCCTCCCGGGAACACCACATCCACCTCCGCGCCCGCCGACCCCGGCTCGCACGCCAGCGTCACCGTCACCGGGCAGAGTTCCGCACGCGTCGCCCGCACCTGCCACACCACCCGATCCTTCGCGTCCATCCAAAACCCGATCGCACGCTTCTCCGCCTCGTACCGCGCCGAGTGCCCCACCACCATCGCGTCCGCCGCCTCCAGCACAAACGCACCCGCCGCCGGCTGCTTCAGCGGCGTCTCCTCCACGCGCAACGGCTTGCTCGGATCCGCCAGCGTCATCCGCAAAACCGCCGCGTGCGGATCGTGCGGCCAACGGTCCAGCGCGATCACCACCCCTTCGTCACGCTGCGTGAACGCCGGCTTGATCGACGGGTCCGCGAGAAACTCCGCCGATGCAAACTCCGCCCGCAGCCCCGGCAGCAGCACCTCCCGCGCCGCAAGCTCCTTCGGCAAGTCGAACAGGCACACGTACAGCTTCCCGTCACCAAAGGTCACCCGCCCGAACGGCGTCTTCTTGAACGGTGCCGCGGTCTTCCCGTAGATGCACTCGGAGTTCACCGCCATCCACGCGCCCATCTCACGCAGCCGCTCCACCGAGGCCGCGGGAATCTCACCCTCCGCCGTCGGCCCGACGTTCAACAGGAAGTTCCCGCCCTTGCTCACCGTTTCGATCAGCGTGCGCACCAGCTGCGTCGTCGACTTGAAGTTGTGGTCGTTCGACTTGAACCCCCAGGTGTCGTTCATCGTCATGCACGACTCCCACGCCTGCTCGAGCACCGTGCCCGTCGGCACCTCCTGCTCCGGCGTGCCAAAGTCCCCCGGATGATCCCCCGCCGTCAGCCCCGCCATCCCCTGACGCCCCTTGCCCACCCGATTGTTGATCGCCTTCGGCGCCAGCTCGCGGCACATGTCATAAAGCTCACGCCCGCGCTGCGGCGTCCACTCGCCGATCCATTCGCCATCGAACCACATCACGTCGATCGGCCCGTACTTCGTCAAGAGTTCCGTCACCTGCGAACGCAGCACCTGCTCGTACTTCGGAAACGCCTCACCCTTCGCGTCCGGGTGGTGCCAGTCCATGATCGAGTGGTACCAGCCGACCCGCAGCCCCCGCGCCCTCGCCGCGGCAGACAGTTCCTTCATGATGTCCCGCTTGAACGGCGTAGCGTCCATGATGTCGTACGCCGAGTGCGCCGAGTCAAACAACGCGAACCCGTCGTGGTGCTTCGTCGTGATCACGAAGTACCGCATCCCCGCGTCCTTCGCCAGCTGCATCCACACGTCCGCATCGAACTTCACCGGGTTGAACCGCGGCGCGAGCTTCTCGTATTCCTCCGGCGGAATCCGCGCCGAATCCATGATCCACTCGCCGATGCCGCCGACTTCCTTCCCGTTCCACGTGCCCGCGGGAATCGCGTAAAGCCCCCAGTGGATGAACATCCCGAATCGCGCCTCGCGGAACCACGCCAGCCGCGCGTTCAGGTCGTCCTCACCCGCGTGCGCCGGCTCCGCACTCCCCGCGAACACCGCCGGGAACCCCGCGCTCGCCCACACGCGGCGGGCCTGCCCCGCGCCCGCGACCAGCCGCGCCGCCGCGCCCGGGTACGCGTTCACCGCGTTCAGCATCTCCGGCCCGCGCACGCACATCGCCGTCGCGAGCGCATCGGCCTGCCACCCCTCGCGCGCGACCACCGTCGCCTGCACGGGATCCACGCACCCCAGCCCCGTCCGCGGGTCCACGACGTGCGCGTACCGCACGCCGCCGACCTCCACGAACTGCACCGAGTCCCCCGAGGTCGACACGCACGCGTTCGCGATCTCGATCGTCTCTCCAGGCCCGCCCCCACTACCCCCCAGCGCGATCGTCCACCCCGCGCGCCCCGGAGGCGCGTCCCCCACCGCGATATCGCCCGACAACGCCACCAGCGTGCGACGCGTCCCCATCGCCTCCATCGCCTTCCGCGCCTCATCGGCCGCGAACCCCTTGCCGATCCCGCCCAGATCAATCCTCACGCCCGCGGGTTGCAGCGACACGCCCTCCGACGAACGCTCCAGCCGCCCCGTCTCCCCAAGCCCCGCGGCGTGCAGTTGCTCCGCCGTCGGCAGCACGCCCGAATCCCGCGTCGCCCGCCACAGCGTCGTGAGCCCGCCCAGATACGGGCTGAACGCGCCCCCCGTCTTCCCCCAGACATCCTCCCCGTGCCCCAGCACCACCGCCAGATCGCGGGGCAACTCCCCCGGCAGCACCCGCGTCGCGTTCAGCACCGAAACCGGGCTGTCCACCCGGTAATCGCTCAGCGCCGCATCGAGCTCGTTCATCCGTTCAAACGCTCGGTTCGCCGCGGCCCCCGCCTCCGCCTCCGACCCCGCAAAAACCACGACCCTGGCGCGTACGCCCATCACGATTCTGCTATATTCGAAACGCCCCGGTCCGGCGTCGGCCCCGGGATCCGAGAGGTTCATCGTGCAGGCGGCGACGGAGATGGCGATGGTGGCGAGCATGCGTGTGTCCTTCCGAGCGGCGTTCCAGATCGTCCGCGCCAGTCTACCACTTGCCGCGCTCTCGCTCACCGGAAGTTTCGCGCACGCCCAGGACATGCCGAAAAAGGGCGAGCCCGCCCCCGCCGTCACCGCCGCGGGCACCAAGCTCACCGAGAAACTCGCCGGCACGACCCTCGCCATCGACGTGGTCTCCATCCCCGGCGGCACCCTGAAGAAGCCCGACCCCTTCGACCCCACCAAGACCGTCGAAGTCGAGATCAAGCCCCTCTGGATGAGCACCACCGAGGTCACCTGGGAGGTCTACGACGTCTTCGCCTTCCGCCTCGATGAACCCGAGTCCCAGGCCGCCGCCGCCGACGCCACCACCCGCCCCAGCAAGCCCTACCTCCCCGCCGATCGCGGCTTTGGCCACGAGGGCTACGCCGCCATCTCCATCACCTTCAACGCCGCCAAAGAGTTCTGCACGTTCATGAGCGAGAAGACCGGCCGCACCTACCGCCTCGCGACCCGCGACGAATGGGAATGGGCCGCCCGCTGCGGAGCCGAGACCGACGCCGTCGACGCCGCGACCCTCGACGAGTTCGCCTGGCACAACGGCAACTCCCCCGAGAAAACCCAGCCGGTCGCTCAGAAAAAGCCCAACGCCTGGGGCCTCTACGACATGCTCGGCAACGTCGGCGAATGGACCGTCAACACCGACGCCAAAGGCCGCCTCTGCGGCGGCAACTTCAAAACCCCAGCCGCCGACATCAAGCCCTCCCTCGCCGAAAAGCAAACCACCGAGTGGAACAAGCGCGACCCCCAGATGCCCAAATCGAAATGGTGGCTGTCCGACGGCCCGTTCGCCGGCTTTCGCATCGTCTGCGAGCCCGCCACACCGTCGCCCGCCCCCGCCGGAGAGCAGAAGTGAACAACACCAATCTCACGTTGAAGTCCTCCCTCACCCGGCGTGAGTTCGTCGGCACCGCCGCCGGTATCGCCGCCGCCGCCGCCATCTCGCCCCTCGCCGTCGCCCGCTCCGCCTTCGCCACCGGCGCCGAACAACTCAAAGTCGGCCTCGTCGGTTGCGGCGGTCGCGGCACCGGCGCCGCCACCAACGCCCTCAACGCCGACCCCGGCGTCGTGCTCTGGTCCATGGGCGACGCCTTCCAGGACCGCGTCGAATCCTCCTACAAAACCCTCGAAGGCCACTGCAAGGAAATGGACGAAAACGACGGCACCGACACCTGGGCCAAGAAACTCCAGGTCGCCCCCGAACGCCGTTTCTCCGGCCTCGACAGCTACCAGAAAGTCATCGACAGCGGCGTCGACGTCGTCCTCCTCTGCTCCACCCCAGGCTTCCGCCCCACGCACATCGCCGCGGCAGTCAACGCCGGCAAGCACATCTTCACCGAGAAGCCCATGGCCACCGACGCCACCGGCATCCGCAGCGTCATGGAATCCGCCCGCAAGCAGAAGGAATCCGGCCGCAGCCTCATGAGCGGCTTCTGCTGGCGGTACAACTTCGCCGAACAGGCCACCATGGAGAAGATCCACGGCGGCGCAATCGGCGACGTCGTCGCCAGCTACTCCAACTACAACACCGACGGCTTCCCCTCCCCCAAGCCCCGCAAGGCCGAGTGGAGCGACATGGAAACCCAGCTCCGCAACTGGCACTACTACACCTGGCTCAGCGGCGACCACATCGCCGAGCAAGCCATCCACGCCATCGACTGGCTCTGCTGGGTCTACAAGAACACCCCGCCCACCAGCTGCACCGCGGCAGGCGGCCGCCAGGTCCGCACCGCCCCCGAGTTCGGCAACGTCTTCGATCACTTCACCGCCGTCTACGAGTACGCCAGCGGCTCCCGCGCCACCCACATGTGCCGCCACTGGCCCAACACCTCGCGCGACAACTCCCTCTACCTCAGCGGCACCAAGGGCAAGCTCACCATGCACCCCTGGACCCCCAGCCACGTGATCGAGGGCGAAACCAACTGGAAGTACGACGGCCCCTCGACCGACATGTACGACAACGAGCACAAGGTGCTCTTCAAGGCGATCCGCGACGGCAAGCAGCACTGGGACGGCGACTGGATGTGCACCAGCACGCTGATGGCCATCATGGGCCGCATGGCCGCGTACACCGGCCAGACCGTGACATGGGAACAGGCGCTGAACAGCAAGGAATCCCTCGTCCCCGCCACCCTCGGCTGGGGCGAAGCCCCCGCAGTCGAAGTCGCGAAGCCGGGCGTGACGAAGTTGATCTGAAACGCCCCCAACCGACCCGCCCACCCCAAAGCCCACGCCCACCCGCGTGGGCTTTTTCATGCGCCCCGGTACCACGGACTCCCGCGCCTCTTCCCATTGCCCATTGCCCAGTCCCCATTCCCTTCCCCCAGATTTTCCCCAGTTTTTTCTTCCAAACTGACAACAGGTTGGCAGTTTGACCACAACTACCCCCGACGCCAAACTTGCCTCCGTCTCACCCTTCGTTATGTTCACCTCATGAACCACGAAGAATCACAACTCAACACGTTCCTCACCATGTACGCCGACGACACCATCGCACCCGACGCCATCGCCGCGGCAATGGGCATCTCCATCCCCGAACTCGTCCGCTTCTCCAAACTCCCCTCCACGCTCCAAGCCCTCCACGACTACCGCGAGTTCGCCAAGGCCCGCTGCACGTACATCGCCTCCGCAACCTTCGAGCGCGTCATCCGCCAACTCTCCCCCATCGCCACGCTCCCCGCGCAGCCCTCCCCCAAAGACCTCGAACGCGCCCGACGCGCCCTCGACTCCACCCGCCGCGCCGCCGACTCCCTCCTCAAACTCCACGCACCCCCCAAGCCCACACGCCACAGCAACGCCGCACCAACACCCGCGCCGACCGAGGTCCTCCACCCAGTCGCCCCCCTCACCCCTCCCCGCCCCACCCCCTCCCCAGCCTCCCGCCTCACCACCACCGCCGGCACCGCCCCCTCAACCCACCAAGCCGCCTAGCACCACCCACTCTTGTCGATGCCTCCCGCCTACAGGCTATCTCTTCCTCATTTTCGCTTTTCGTTTTTCGCTTTTCGCTTTCCCCTCTACCCTC
>JBIKMF010000014.1:0-23432 GCA_044359425.1 Phycisphaerales bacterium | reverse complement strand
ATACGTTGAACTCGGTCTCTCCCTTGCCCGCGATGGATGGCTGACTCCCAAGGACATCGGGGATGCATCTCGCACGGGCAAGTACGATGCCCAGAGTCTGAAACGCGTATGGCACTACATCGCGCGATTCGGAGCGCCCGCAGTGAACGATGAGGCGCCCTGATCCCCACGGATCCGAGCGGAGGGAGCCGCGGTTCCCCCCTGACCCCGCTAATACCCACTTCGACCAATCACTTCTCTTGATACGCGTGGGTGCTCAGCACACGGCGTGTTCATGGCTCCCAGACACCAACGCCCTCCAAGAAGAGTTCTATTGGCGTACTGTCACCCTGATTCTGGTCGATCAGTTTGAAGCTCGACGCAATCAGCGCGTCCTGCCTAATCGCTGGTCAACCTGCGCGAGCGCCTACCCGGTGAACGGACGCCAACCACTTGGTCCGCCGTTCTGCGGTGCTGAACCGCACGCGGGAGAACGTGGACACACGCACGGGCTTGAACCCGCAGAATCTCAGAACTGGGTGAGTCATGGTTCGCCGGCTGCTGGCCCAGTACATGAGCAGGTCGTACATGGACGGTGCATCCATCGTCACGATTACGCGTGCGCTGCGTCCTTCCAGGAGTCGGTCCCAAAGTGGCGAACCCTCCCGATACTTGTACCCGAAACCGGGCTGAATGGTCCGGTCGATGAAGCCCTTGAGCAGCGCGGGCATCGACCCCCACCACGTCGGGTAGCCGACCACCAGGTGCTGGCACCATCGAATGGACTCTTGGGCCGCCAGAAGGTCCGGCTCTAAGGGGGTCTCTTGTTTTCGGCCACGAAAAATCGGATCGAACGTGACCTCGCCGAGGTTGAGTTGACGGACCTCGTGGCCGCCGCTTCGTGCGCCCTCGGCGTATTCGCGGCACAATGCGGAGACGAAGCTGTCGGATGCGGGGTGGCCGCAGATGATCAGGATTCTGGCCATGCGCAACGGTATGTAGTGAATGCGGGTTCAGTTCTGGAGGAAGCGCACGCTATTTACGCCAGGCTCACGAACGCGTTGGGACGCGAGGCCGAATGAAGGTGGGTATGAGCGCAAAGAGAACCTGGCCTGCCAGGCCGATGGCCCCCGCGGTCGTGAACAGGGATGCTACGAACTCCTGCGGCCCGATCCCGCGCAGCCAGGACATGAGCAGTTCGGTGCCCATGAGCAGGGCAAACGCAAGCAGACCGATCAAGAAGCGACGACCCGTTCCGGCGGTGGGAGCGAAGCGCCGCAGAACCCAGCGAGCGATGAGGAACGAGGCGAGAAGGATGAATGGGCTCTCAATCAACACCGCGGCAACGTCTCCGACGCGAGGCGCGAGGAGCAGCAGGCGAAAGGAGCCAAAGGCGAATCCAGCGGCAAAGGCGAGGGCGAAGTACAGGAGTGCCGCGGTGAGCATGGGCCATTCTACACGTCGCGGGTGAGCAGAAGCCTCGTGCCGAGATCCCTGGCCCTAGCGTCCGCCAAGAGAAGTCCTGTTGGCGTACTATCACCCTGATTCGACTTCTTCAGCAAGTCCCCCATTTGGTTTAGTCTGGAGTTTCCCCGGCGCACCACAGCATCCCATGACCGAGGCTGAGTATTGGTACTGCTTGGAGGTGCGATTGTGCCACGAGTTCGCGGGACTCCCGGAGCGTCGCTACCGCTACTTCTGGTGCGACGGCATCACGCCCCTGTTGTTCACCCTGGACGACCCATCACCGCGAGTCACCGGGAAGGCGTGGATCTGCAACGGTTCGAAGCAAGACCAGTGGGACTTCACGCTACTCCTCAACCGGACCTGGCGTTCGCGCGAGGATATCCAGTGGGCGACGCTCTTGCCCCCGGACGACATGACTCGTTGGATCTCGTTTGACGAGCACGATCGCTACATCGAGATCGACCCCGCTGCCGCGGTCCCGGATCCTCTGTGAATCCGGAACGTGAAGCGTGTCCGCCGAGCATGGATGCAGGTTCGGATGAGGCCGACTGTCACATGAGTTCATGCTCCCTCGCCGCGGCCAACGCCACCGCGAGCGCGTGCGACTCTGATCCGCTGTCCCTCGTTTCATCACCGATCATCGGGCTGTGGTCCAGAAGAGGCCTCGATCGAGGTCGATCACTTCGTCGATTCGGTTCTTCCCCTCGGCCGTGGGGACTCAGGTGTCGAGGTATGACGCCGATCCTCCGATCACGCTTCGATGTCAGTGATTTGTCCGGCCATGCCCGCTAGAGTTGGCCGTCAACCCTGCTTGTTGACCATGGTGCCCACCGTGACCTGTCGAGAGCCGCCCAGCACGCGGGCGCGACACCGGTGGACGTTCCGATCCGTACGTAAACCACCACCGGTCTCCCCAGAGGCGGAGCTTCACATGCACGAGATGGGATTGGGATTCCTGGGCGCAGCAGAGGCCGATTCCGCGAGCGGCTATTTGTCCGTCAGCCCTCCCGTGCTCTTCTTCTTCCTCGGCGTGATCGCGGTGCTCGTGCACTCCAAGATCGTGATCCCCAAGGCCGCGACCAAGCTGCTCTCCCTCTACCTCCTTTGGGCGATCGGCTTCAAAGGGGGAGTCGAACTCGTCGCCAGCGGGTTCACCACCGATGCGCTCAAGGTCGTGGCCCTCGCCATGGCCATCTCGGTCGTCGTGCCCGTGTGGGGTTACGCCGCCCTTCGGCGGATCATCGATCCGCTGAATGCCGCGGCCGTCGCCGCGTGCTACGGGTCCGTCAGCGTCGTGACTTTCCTCACCGCCTGCACCGCGCTCGACCAGAGCGGCACACCCTTCAGTGGCCACATGGTCGCCGTGATGGCGCTCATGGAGTCTCCCGCGATCGTGCTCTCCCTGCTCCTGCTCAACCTCGACAAACGCCGGAACACGCCGCAGGGCCCCGACGCGTCCGCGACTCAATCCCCTCGTCTGGGCACACTGCTGCACGAAGCACTGCTGAACGGGCCGGTTCTTCTTCTGCTCGGCAGCATCGCGGTCGGTGCACTCACGGGTCAGCGAGGGTACGCCGCGTTCAAGCCCCTCTGCACCGACGCCTTCCCCGGTGCGCTCGCGTTCTTCCTCCTCGACCTCGGCCTGCTCGCCGCGCGCCGAGCCAAGGACCTCCTCCGGGCTCCGAAGCTGCTCCTCGTGTTCGCCGTCGCCGCGCCCCTCATCAACGCGGCCATCGCGATCGTCGCATCCCGGTACTGCGGCATCTCCAGGGGCGACGCGACACTGCTCGCCGTGCTCGCGGCCTCCGCGTCGTACATCGCCGCGCCCGCCGCGCTCCGGCTCGCGATTCCCAAGGCGGATCCTGGGCTTTATGTCTCGCTCTCCCTGGGGCTGACCTTCCCCTTCAACATCATCATCGGTATCCCGCTCTACTCCGCCGCGGTGAACTGGTGGTGGTGATGCCGGCAGCCCGTGTGGGTTGCCGCGTATCGTCCACCGCAGCGAACAAGGACCCCGCGACACTCGGTCGTGCTCCAAGGACTCCCCGATGACCGCCACGCCCGAGGCCTCGCCACCGATCCCGCCCGGAACCCGCATCGGGCATGTGCACCTCAAGGTCGCGAGCATCGAGCGATCACTCAGGTTCTATCAGGACGTCCTGGGCTTCCAGGTGATGCAGCGGTACGGCCGCGACGCGGTCTTTCTCTCAGCAGGTGGCTACCACCACCACATCGGGCTCAATACCTGGGAGAGCGCGGGCGGCTCACCTCCCCCGCCCGGGTGCACAGGTCTCTACCACGTCGCGATCCTCTACCCCACGCGCGCGGCCCTCGGGCACGCGCTCCGTCGCCTCGTGGATGCCGGAGTGCAACTCACCGGTGCCGCGGATCATGGGGTCAGCGAGGCGCTGTACCTCGACGACCCGGATGGGAATGGGGTTGAGCTCTACTGGGACCGTCCCGAGTCGGCCTGGCCACGCACCGCTGACGGACAGCTCGCGATGTACACGCGGCGGCTGAATCTCGACGGGCTCCTCGAAGAGGCGCGTCTGTCGTCCTAGCGACTCGGGCCGGACTTCTGCACGATTGTCGCCATCGCCGCGATCCTCTCGCCCCGCTCGCCTCTGCTATCCTGCTCGCTCATGAGCAGCCCCTCGCCCACCACGACCAGCGTCTGGAAACGGCTCCTCGCCGACCGTCGCGCAGTGGTCGGTGGCGCAGTGTTGCTCTTTGTGCTCGCATGTTGCGTGCTCTCGCTCCCCTTCACGCTCGGCGCCGCCGGTGCCGGACCCGATGCCGGTGTCCCACGCTTCAACGCGGGCTCTGCGGACAGTGCTCGACTGCCCCCATCGTGGTCGTTGTTCGGCCTGCTCGGCACCGACGACCTCGGCCGCAGCCTGCTCTTCCGCTGCCTCGCCGGCGGCGGGATCTCCCTCGCCATCGGCCTGCTCGCGACCCTCATCTCCGTTGGTATCGGCACGACGTACGGGGCGATCGCCGGGTACATCGGCGGCCGACTCGACGCCCTCATGATGCGCACAGTCGACGTCCTCTACAGCCTGCCGTACGTGCTGCTTGTCGTCCTCCTCGCGGTCGCCGCCGACGCCGTGATCGAAGAGGCCGTGACCCACGGCCGCGCTCGAGCCGCGCTCGTTCTCGACCTCGCCCGCGAGGCCGACCCCGCGCTCGCCGATCTCCCCGACCGCGCCGTCCGCGACATCCTCGAACGCCAGCCCGCCATCGCCGCCCCGCTCAACGACGCGGCACTCGCGAGCTTGCCCCCGCGCGAGATCGCCCCGTCCACCCGCACCGCGATCGATCTCGCCACCCTCCTCATCGCCATCAGCGGCGTCAGTTGGCTCACCACCGCCCGAGTCATTCGCGGGCAGGTCCTCAGCCTGAAGGCCCAGCCCTTCGTCGAGGCCGCCCGCGCCGTCGGTGCCCCATCCTCCCGCATCGTGCTCCGCCATCTCCTCCCCAACCTCGTCGCCCCCATCATCGTCTACGCCACCCTCACCGTGCCCCAAGCCATCCTCCAAGAGTCATTCCTCAGCTTCCTCGGAATCGGCGTCAAGCCCCCCCTCCCAAGCTGGGGCTCTCTCGCCGCCCGCGGCGTCGAAGAACTCAACCCCTACCGATCAAACTGGTGGCTCCTCCTCTTCCCCTGCCTCCTCCTCGGCACCACGCTCCTTTCCCTCAACTTCATCGGCGAGGCCCTCCGCGAAGCCACCGATCCAAAGTCCGCTCGCCGGTAACCGACCCGCCGCACGCTTTTCCGCTCGCCTTCCCCCTCAGCATCTGATACGCTCCGATTCCTTCCAGTGACTGGGGAGGTGTGGCAAGGGAGCCGCGGCGGTTGAGAGCTCGCGTCATAATCTGTTCATGTGTCGCGGCGGTCGCCAGCCTTGCGTGCGCGCAGGCTCCCGAGCCCGGCTCGCAGCCCGAGCCCTCAGCCCAACAGATCGCCGACAACCTCATGACCGACATGCTCGCCCAGCCTGTCGGGCGATTCACCGTCGCCGATCTCGGCCTTCCCGATGAGTTCGCACGCCGCGTCCGCGACCGAATGCTCATCGATATCTTCCGCCGGGGCAGAACCCAGCCCGAGCAAGCACCCGCTCCCGCACGCACGCCCTCCGCACGCCCCACGCGTCCCGCCGAATCACTCAAGCTCGTTCGTCACCAGCCGCCCCTCGACGCCCTCCGCGCCGTCGGCGCATTGCACGGCATCCGCCCCGAAGCCAGAGGATTCATCGCCGATGTCCTGCCACCCGCCCGCGGCCTTGGCCCCGGCATTCCGCGGTCGCTCCCCGAGGATTGGCAGGTCGGTGCCGACGTTCTCAACGCCCGCCTCTCTTCCGCCGGCGTGCTCGTCACACTCGCCGAGGTCATCGCGGCGGTCGGCCCCGAGTCTGTCTCCGCCACTCCAGAGGCAGGTGCGTCGAACCTGCGGGCCATCGGCTTCCCACTCGATCTGCTCGACCATTTCCGCCTGGCCGAACGCACCGGTGGCGCGATCGTCCCGTTCATCGCGTCCGAACTGGCCGCGGGCAAAACGCCCGACGCGGCGGTCGCGGGTGCGGTCTTCGCCCCCGTTCGCGCGCACGACTTCCGTGTCTCCGACGAAGGCGGGCTTGAAGCGATCGAACTGCTTCGGCTGCAGATCCCCTCAACGACGCTCTGGAATCCCGATACCGCCGGTGACCTCATCGACGCAGCCGGTGCAACGCTCGCACTTCGGCCGCAGTGGGGGGTGCTCACGAGCGTGAGCCGCACGGACCTGCGTGCAGTGCTCCCCATCGTCTCCGAGTGGGCCTCGAACGGGCGAGCGGTCACCGTGATCGAGGAAGCCCTTCCCGTCGCGCAGTGGGCTCAGGACACCGCGAAGGCCGGCCGCGCCACCGGAGCCTCCGGCACGCGGCAGATCGCCTCCCTTGTGCCCCGATACGCCTCGCAGAACGAAGACGGCTCCGTCTTCGCGCCCAATGAGTCCTACATGGCGGGCGGATGGGCCAGCGCGGGCCACGCCGTGATCCAGTCCTCTCTGCTCTTTCAGGGCGGCAACCTGATGGCGGTCGTCGACCGCGGCGATCGGGTCCTCCTGATCGGTGAGGCAGAGGTCTATCGAAACACGGCCCTGGGGCTGTCCCGCGAACAGGTCGAGCAACTCTTCGCCACCGAGTTCGGGGTCGCCCGGGTCGTGGTCCTCCCCTCCGCGTCGTTCCACATCGACCTCGACCTCACCGTCCGATCAAGCCCGACCGCGGTACCCACCGTCTTCGTCAACGACCCCCAAGCGGGGGCCCGCGCCGTGCTGGCGGCGAGCGTTGAAGCCGCGGCAAAGGCCGGGGGAATGAGCCCGGAGGGCGCTGGGAAAGTCCGGGAGTTGCTCGACACCGGCCGGTTTTCGGAGCTGGTGGTATTGCTTGGTCCTATAATCGAAAAATGGCTCATTGAGCCTCCTGAGGGGCTTTTTGAGGGGGAGGACGGGGGGGCTGTCGCGGCAAGGATGATGGTCGCTCTTGACCTTCTGGCGGCGACAGTCGATATTGCGGACGAAACCGACCCGATAGCCTCCGCGTACAGAGGGGCGTTGGGGCGAAATCAGGGTGATTGCCGAGCGCTCGTGGCGGCGGTAGAGGTACTCGGATGGAAGGTCGAGCGAGTGCCGGGGTTGTCCGCGGGTGCCGAGAGCGTCAACTACCTGAACGGCCTGCAGGACAACGACGCGTACTTCATGCCCGTGCTCGGCGGCCCGTTTGCGGATCTTGATCGACGTGTTGCAGGGAGCATCCAGCGGGTGCTGGGTGAGCGTGTGTTGGTTGTCTCGATTCCCAGCTCGGCGCTCCAGCGGCGAGCCGGGGGTCTGCACTGTGTCGCGGTGGCGTACCGCCGCGAGCAGTGAGGGTGCCCAGATTTGCAGAGGAGATTTGAATGTCCCCGAAGTTCCTGAAGGCGTGCAGTGGCTTGGTTGTTGTTCCCGGAGTTCTCGCGTTGGCGGCCGCGGCATATGCCGAGCCGGCCGAGTTGACCACCCGCACCTACTCCGGCTCGGGCGACGCGATGATCGCGGCCCAGGGTCCGGAGGACGGATCGTTCGCGTGGTCGTTGCACGCGGAAGAGGGCATTTCCCCGACCGACGGCCGTTTCCAGGCTTCGCTGAACTCGACGGGCACGGCGTGGATCACGAAGGGCCAGTTCGGCCTCGCGAACACGACGCTTGAGCTCGTGAACGCCAACGGCGCCTCGACGGTGTTCGAGGATCTGGTCCTCGAGTTCGGCGAGGGCGACTGCAGCGCGATGATCGTGTCTCGCAACGGCGCCCACGCGGGCCGGCGCGTCTTCGACGTCCAGGTCGAGACCTCGCAGATGAGCAACGGCCAGACCCACCTCGAGTACTACGGCGTCGTCTCCCTCTCGGCGGAGATGGCGGCATCCCTGGGTCGTCCGGAACTCGCCGGCCGGGCCGCTGGTTACGTGCAGCTCTCTGCCGAACTCCTGCTCCCGGCGGACGCACCTGTCCGCGGGAACCCGGAAGATGAAGGCATCGTGGGCGGCCCGACCCCCCTCGGCGGCGACATCGACATCTGGTGCAGCCGCGTTGGCGTGAACGGCGGCGGCGCCGCGACCGCCAGCAACTACGCCTACCACGGCGTTTCCGCCGGCATCGCCGCGTTCTCCACGGCGACCACGGCGTGCACCGGTTCCGGCAACATTCGGGCCGAGTGGTTCAGCGTCGGGACCAACCAGGCCCGCCACCCGCTGATCACCGCCAACCTGTACCGCCTGTTGAACGGCCGCTTCGAGCAGATCGGTCAGAGCTGCGTGAAGCACTCCTTCTGCGCGGTCGACGAGTTCACCTGCGGCACCTGCGCCGCCGACGGGAACTGCGACTACCTCGCCCCCGGTTGCGCTGATACCTACACCGCCGCCCGCAACGGCTCCACGAACCTGGGCCTTCGTTCGAACATCAACCCGCAGGGCTTCGGCAACTCAGGGAACGCAGCCGGCACGCACTCCCACCCCTTCACGGGCGTGAGCGGCACCGCGACCCTCCGAGGCCGCATCAACGTTCCGGTGACCGACCTTGGCAACGCCGGCGCCCAGTACCTCCTCGAGGTGCAGTACATCACGCACGACGAGCCCCTCGCCAATCGCACGAACAACTGCTCTTACCGCCGCATCAACACCACCGCGACCAGCTTCACCAGCGCCGCGCTCACCCAGGTCGCCCGCACCGCCGTTCAGGGCTGGCAGGACCTCGATCCTTCCGTGACCGTCGTCAACGTCGACGTCCCCGGTGACGGTCGTTTCGAGGTCGCCTACAAGGTGACCGACAACGGCAACGGCACCTGGCACTACGAGTACGTCGTTCACAACCAGACCTCGCACCTCTGCGCGAACTCCTTCAGCCTTCCGATCCCCGCCGGTGTGACGCTCTCCAACGTCGGCTTCCGCGATATCGGATACCACAGCGGCGAAGTGATCTCCGGCACCGATTGGTCCAACTCCAACGCTGGCGGCACGCTCGCCTGGAACACCGAGACCTTCGTGGCCAACCCCAACGCCAACGCGATCCGCTGGGGCACCAGCTACAACTTCCGCTTCGACGCCTCCGCTCCGCCCGTTCCCGGCAGCGGTACCCTCGGCCTCTGGCGCAACGCCAGCAGCATCAACTTCACGGGTGTGGTCCCCTGCTCCGCCGGCACCTTCACGCAGCAGCCCTCCTCGCAGAGCCCCTGCGCCGGCCAGCCCGCCAGCTTCTCCGTCAGCTTCCCCGGTGCGACCGGCTACAGCTGGAAGAAGGACGGCAACGCCCTCTCCAACGGCGGCACCATCAGCGGCGCTGATACCGCCACCCTCACCATCAGCTCCGTCACCGGCGCCGATGTCGGCTCCTACACCTGCCAGGTCAACACCTCTTGCGGTGCGTCCTCTTCCAACGCCGCCAGCCTGTCCGTCGGCACCGCCCCCGGCTTCACCAGCCACCCGGCCAACCAGTCCGGCGCAACCGGTGACACCATCGTCCTCTCCGCGGCCGCCAGCGGCTCGCCCACCTACACCTGGTCGCAAGACGGCAACCCCGTCAGCAACGGCCCCACCGGTTCCGGCAGCACCATCTCCGGCGCTACCTCCGGCACGCTCACCATCACCAACGCCCAGCCCAGCGACGGTGGCTCCTACGTTGCCACCGCCACCAACGGCTGCGGTAACGCCCCGAGCAACGCCGCGACGGTCGAAATCGGCTGCCCCGCCGACTTCAACGGCGACGGTGGTGTGGACGGTGACGACGTCATCGGCTTCTTCGCCGCCTGGGACATCAACGACATCGCCGCTGACTTCAACAACGACGGCAGCGTCGACGGCGACGACGTGATCGGCTTCTTCGGCAACTGGGACACCGGCTGCTAAACAGCTCCGGTCGTTTCACACAACCGCAAACACCAGGAACCCCGGGCGAAAGCTCGGGGTTCTTGCTTTGGTACCCCTCGGGCCTGCCCCTCCCATCGCCCCATACCATCCACCATGACCACGCCGCCCGTCACACTCCGCACGCTCTTTCGCATGGCCAAGGACCGTACCCCCTTCGCCTGCCTCACCTGCTACGACGCCACCACCGCACGCTGGCTCGAGCGGGCCGGTGTCCCCGTCCTGCTCGTCGGTGATTCCGCGGCAGAGGTCATCCTCGGCTTCAAGCGAACCATCGACATGCCGCTGGACTTCGCCGTGACCCTCACCGCCGCGGTCAAACGCGGTGCCCCCAACACCGTGATCATGGCCGACATGCCGTTCATGTCGTACCACGCCGACGACGCCTCCACCCTCCGCAACGCCGGTCGCTTCATGACCGAAGGGCAGGCCGACTGCGTGAAGCTCGAGGTCGACCGTTCCCATGCGCCGCTCGTCGAGAAGCTCACCCGGGCCGGTATCCCCGTCGTCGCCCACATCGGCAGCAAGCCGCAGCAGGCCGCGCTCAAGGGTGGCTACTCCAGCGCCGGCCGTACCGAAGCGGAGATCGAGGAGATCGTCTCCGACGCCGTCGCCCTCGAACAGGCCGGCGCCGTCATGCTGCTCGTCGAGGCCGTCCCCGACCAGGCCACCGACCGCATCCTGCAATCCACCTCCGCCCCGCTCATCGGCATCGGCGCGGGCACCGCGTGCCACGGCCAGGTGCTCGTCGTCCACGACCTCCTCGGATTGACCGACCACCCCCCCCGATTCGCCGCGGCCGTCGCGACGGTCGGAGAGGCGATCAAGACCGCCGGCGAAGAGTGGGTTCGCCGCGTCGCCGCCCGCCAGATCGGGGGTGTTCGGTACGAGATGAAGCCGGGCGCCGCCCCGGCGACCTCCCAGACGCGCGGATAACCAAAACCGCCCATAAGGGGACGACCTTTTCCCGAATCGACGCCCCTCGGGCGTCCGAAGTACAGTGGTCGAACCCCGATCCATTGCGGGGCTCTCCGCGTATCAGATTCGGGCACGCGTCGGCGGCCCGGGAGTGAAGCGATGCGACGATTCGTTGCCTTCGGTCCGGCCTTTGTCGTGCTGCTGAGCGCGATCACCGTGCTCATGATCCTCCCCGGTGCGATCCGACGCGTCATGGCCGAACAGGCCCGCGCCCGCGTCGTGCTCGCGCAGCGCGAGATCGACGACGACGATGTTCTCGACCGCCTCAACCGCGCCGTGCGAGCCGTCGCCGACTCCGTCGAGCCTTCCGTCGTCCACATCGAGGTCCTCTCCGAGGGCCGTACCTCCCTGCGATCAAGCTCCGGCGCGGGATGGGTCTTCGATGACGCCGGCCACATCGTCACCAACGCCCACGTCGTCGCGGGCGAAACCGCAATCCAGGTCCAGTTCTTCGACGGACGCCTCGTGCGCGCACAGGTCGTCGGTTCCGATGCCGCGGCAGACGTCGCCGTCCTCAAGGTCGAACCCGGGCCGCACCTCATCCCCGCCCGCAGAGCCACGGGCGATCGGCTGCGCCGTGGCGACCGCGTCTTCGCGTTCGGCTCTCCCTTCGGCTTCAAGTTCTCGATGTCCGAGGGCATCGTCTCGGGGCTCGGCCGTACGGCCCGCGCGGGCGCGGGATTCGCCGGCCTGTCGAACTTCATCCAGACCGACGCCGCCGTCAACCCCGGTAACTCCGGCGGCCCGCTCGTCGATGTGCGTGGCCGCGTCGTCGGGATGAACGTCGCCATCGCTACCGCAACCCAGAGCGAAGGAACCATCGAGGGCCAGTCCGCCGGCATCAGCTTCGCCATTCCGCTCGAAACCGTCGAGAAGCGAGTCCGTCAGTTCATCACCTTCGGCGAGGCCCAAAGCGGCTGGCTCGGGATCGAGTACCGCCCCAACCGCTCCTTCGGTCGCGACGAGTTCGAAGGCGTTGGCCTGCTCGTGCTGAACGTCGTGCCCGGTGGTGGTGCCGAGGCCGCCGGCGTACGCGCCGGTGACTCGATCGTGTCCATCAACGGCCAGGCCGCGGCGAGCGACGAGGTGCTGCGTGCAGTGGTCGGTGCGAGCAGCCCCGGAGACACAGTGGAACTCGAGATCTGGCGGAACGGCGAACGCATGACGCTGACCGTGCGCCTCGGTGAGGTGCCCAAGGAGCAGCAGGTGTCCCGCGCACGACTGTGGCTCGCGGAACGGTTCGGGATGATGGTGCAGAATCGCCGGCCCGATGGCGTGATCGCACGCATCCCCGACGCGGACTGCCCCGCCGGCGAGTGCGGCCTGCTCGACCGCGATCAGATCGTCGCCGTCGGTGGCGTCGCGGTCGCGACATCAGACGAAGTCATCAGCGCCCTCGAAGACGCGGGCCTCTTCGACGGCAAAACCGTGGAGATCAGCATCACCCGCGGCACCGACGAAGGCTCGCAGATCATCAAGCTCCGCCGATGAACGCTACTGCGGCATCGGTGTGATCTCCACGCGAACAGCCGTGCCCAACGGCGGCACGATCGCTTTGTCCGCGACCCACTGCGGATCTTCCACGCCCGCATCGTGGTTGTACATCTCGCTCCACGCGATGGTCTCGGTCCCGAAGGTCGTGAGCCCGATCAGCGTTCCGCTGAAGTCCGCGTCGTACACCACGCGCCCCGCACGCCTGCCCTCCAGCGACCCCGCGAAAACAAAGCCCGCCCGCGGGTTCGTTTCACGCAGGGATTTCTCCGTGCGCAGGCTCTTCACCCATGTCGCGGGGTCCTCGGCACGCTCCACACCGTCACGCGTGACAAGGAAACGCACGTTCAGCGGCGCACCCTTTGGTGGGATCGATTTGAGCTCCGGGCCCGTCCAGTCGTACACGCCCGGCTTCCCCGGCTCCAGACCCGCGAGCAGAAGGGCCGCGTGGATGTGCGAGGCCTTCGCCGTCGTCACCACCAGCGTCTCGTGTTCTTTCGTGTCCGGCACACACGCGAGCACCTCGAGATACACGATCGGCGTTGCCTTGCTCCCCGGGTGGATCGGCACGGTCGCGTCAAACGTCACGGCCCGGCGCGCCGCATCGAAGGAGACGTGCGGGAAGACCTCCTTCGCCGCTGCCGCCGGCGCGGGCTGCGAGGAAGGGGGTTCGGCAGCGGGCGCGGGGGCAGTCGCGGGCTTCGCGACAGGCGCCGGCGGTGCGGGATCCGCCGGCGGCGGTGGGGGGGCGACCGGAGTCTGGGGTGCGGGTGAACTCGACGAGGAGGCGCACCCGGCGAGCGAAAGGCAGCAGGCGATGGAGGCGAGTGCGGTGCGCTTCATGTGCCGAGATCCTTTGCGTTCACGAGTTGCGAGAAGCGTTCTCCACGCTCCTCATAGTTGTTGAACTGTCCCCACGATGCACACCCCGGGCTCAGGAGCATGACATCACCCGGCCTTGCCCGCTCGATGATTCTGCGAACGGCGGTGTCGATGGTCTCGCACTCGAGCGCGTCCGAGCCCGCGTCTCGCGCGCTCTGGGCGATCTTCGGCCCCGTCGCCCCGACCGTGTAAAGCCCCGCGAGCGAAGGCGCAAGGCCCCCGATCTCGGACAGGTCAACCTTCTTGTCGTACCCACCCGCGATCAGGTGCACGCGCGATCGATCAAACGCCGCGACTGCCAGCAGCGTCGAGCGTGGCGTCGTGGACTTCGAGTCGTTGAAGCAGCGAACGCCCCCGCGCTCACCGACAAACTCAAGCCGGTGCGGCAAGCCGCCAAACGTGCGGACAACCTCGGCCACCCGCTCGTGCGCCGCGTGCGGGATCGCGACACGCACCGTCTCGCACGCCACCGCCGCGTTCCACGCGTTGTGATCGCCGGGAATCCGCAGCCCGTGCACCGCCGCGTCCTCGGACACAACAACCCGCGTCACACCCGGATTCGTCGCCCAATGCGCCAGCGAGTACCCCAGCACCGCGGTGTCGCCCGCCCGCTGCGACTTCAGGATGTTCTGCTTGCTCGCGGCATAATGCTCGAACGTGCCGTGCCAGTCGATGTGGTTCTCGTTGATGTTCGTCACCACCGCGATCCGGGGCGACCACTCCGGATTGAGGTGCAGCATCGCGCTCGACAACTCGAGCACCACCCACGTCTCTTCCGTGATGCCCGTGCCGAGCTCCGCCAGCAGCGAACCACCGATGTTGCCGCCAAGAACGGCCTGCTCCCCCATCCCCGCGAGGCAGTGCCGGATCAGCGAGGCCGTGGTGCTCTTGCCCGCCGACCCGGTGATGGCGATCGTTCGTGCCCGATTCGGCAATCGCTCCAGCAACAGGCCGATCTCGGTGAGCACCGGAACGCCCGCCGCGCGGGCCTCGTTCAGATACGCGTTCGACCAGGGCTTCGGGATCGCCGGGTTCGCGATCACCGCGTCGCAGTTCGTAAAGTCCTCCTCGCGATGCTCGCCCAGCCGCAGCGAGACGACCCCGGCGCGGACCAGATCGTCCACCTCCGCCAGGCCCTCCGCGAGATCCTCCGCCTTCTTCGAATCCGTAACCAAAACCCGCGCGCCCAACGACGCCAGCCAACGCGTCACCCCGGCGCCCCCGCCGAAGAGGCCCAACCCCATCACCGTGATCTGCTTGCCGCGAAGTTCCATGTGTGCGTTCCCGAGTCCTTGGGTGTGCGAGCGGTGAAGCGTATCAGGCGAGCGAGAGCGGATCGACGTCCACCGCCGTGGCGCTGTCGCTCTTGACCAGACCCGCGGCACGGGCGGCTGCGAGCACGCCCTGAACGCGACCGGCCGTGGGCGCAATCAGGATGACCTCAAACCGATAGAACCCGGCGACCCTCGAGATCCCGCACGGGGCCGGCCCACGCACCTCGATGCCCGCGTCCGACCCACGCAGAAACTCCGCGATCTTCGCCGCCGCGTCCGAGGCCTTGTCGTGGTCCTCGTCTCGGCTCACGATCCTCGCCATCCGCGTCGTCGGCGGCAATCCCGCCGCGGCCCGAACCGCCAACTCCTCCGTCGCGAAGCTCGTGTAGTCGTGCGTCGCCGCACATCGCACGGCGCAGAGTTCGGGGTTCAACGTCTGCACGACCACACGCCCCGCGGCATCCGCACGCCCCGCCCGTCCCGCGACCTGACTGAGCAACTGAAACGTGCGTTCCTCCGCCCGATAGTCCGCCACGCTGAGCGAAGTGTCCGCGTCGATCACGCCCACGAGACGCACGCCGGGGAAATCGAGGCCCTTCGCGATCATCTGCGTGCCGAGCAGGATCCTCGCGTCTCCACGCCCGAATCGCTCGAGCGCATCGAAGTAGTCCGAGGCGTTGCGCATGGTGTCCGAGTCAAGGCGCAGCAGCGTGCGACCCTCCTCGATGTCGTACGCCGCGAACTTGCGGCAGATCTCCGCTTCGACCCGCTGCGTTCCGCCACCGAAGGGATTGAGCTTCTTGCGGCAGTTCGGGCAGGAGTGGGGGACCAGACTCTCCGCGAGGCAGTGGTGGCATTTCACAAGCTGGCCGACGGGAAGGTGCGCACCCTTGTGGAGCACGAGGTTCGCGTCGCACTGGTCGCACGCCAGCGTGTAGCCGCACTTGGGATCCGGGCACGCGACGTAATGCGCAAAGCCACGACGATTGAGGAAGAGCACGACCTGCCCGCGCTCACGCAGGGTTGTGTCGATCGCGGTCTCGAGGGTTGGCCCGAGTTGATGGATGCGCCCAGGCGGCTCGTCCGGATTCAGGGCCCGCATCCGTCGCTCCTCGCGAAGGTCCACGACCTCCACGCGGGGCAGCACTCCACCACCCGCGCGACGCGTGAGCTCCCACAGACCGAACCGATTCCCGATCGCGTTGGCCCAGCTCTCGAGCGACGGTGTCGCGGAGCCGAGCACGATGGGGATGCCCTGGATCTGGCCCCGCTTGATCGCCACGTCGCGGGCGTTGTACCGCGGAAGCTGGTCCTGCTTGTAGCTCGAATCGTGTTCCTCGTCTACGACGATGAGCCCCAGCGAAGGGATCGGTGCAAACACCGCCGACCGTGCGCCCACCACAACCGACGCGGCCCCCGTCGATGCTCGCGTCCACTCGCGGTTGCGCTGCGCGCTGGTCAGCCCCGAGTGGAGCACCGCGACGCGTTCCACGCCAAACCTCGCCACGAACCGCGCAGAGGTCTGAGGCGTCAGCGAGATCTCCGGCACCAGCACGATCGCAGACTTTCCCAGCTCGAGCGCTCGCTCGATCAGCCGCAGGTAGACCTCCGTCTTCCCCGCGCCCGTCACGCCCCGAATCAGATGAACCTTGAACGAGCCAAACGTCGCGCCGATGCCGTCGATCAACCGCCGCTGATCCTCCGTCGGAGTCGGAGCCGCCCCGTCCTGCCCGCTCGCCAGCCGCAACGGTGCCGCGGCAACCGTCCGCTCGTGGAAAAACTCGAGCAGTCCCGCGGCGGCAAGGTCCCGCACGCCCTTGGGAGACTTGATCTCCATCGCGCCCAGCACCGACTTCAGCGATGCCGGGAATGGCGGTGCCTCGCTGCCGGCGAGCCGCAGCCACGCGGCGCGAGCCGCCTTCCCCAGCTTCGGAAGTGACTCCGACTCCCCCGCGAGGCGCAGACTGCGGCCGAGCTCGGAGTACCTCACGAACTCCACGTCCTTTGTCCCCGTCGCCGCTTTCACCGCGGCAGGAAGCAGCGCCGCCAGCACCATCCCCAGCGGGCAGACGTAGTACGACGCCATCCACCGAGCGAGCGCGATCAGCTCTTCCGGCAGCTTCGCCCCGGTGAGGGCCGCGAGGGGTTTCACGCGTGACGGCTTCAGGTCGCCGAGCAGCGCCGGGCCCCCGACCTCAACCACAAGGCCGCCCGTGGGCTTGCCGGATCGACCCAGCGGCACGAGGACGCGCTCGCCGACCGTGGGGGTGAGCGCCGGGGAGGGGCAGGCGTAGGTCAGGCCGTCAGGGGCGGCACCCCCCTCGATTCCCCGCTCGACCACGACGCGGACGTACGTCTGAGCGACGTGGGACGCCTCGGAATCATCGCCGGAGAAGAGAGAGAAGTCGGACACCGCGCTACACTCGCCTTTCGATGCCCAACACTACTCAAGCGGCGACCCCAGGACACGGCCCCATCGGACGGCTTGCTCTCACCGACGGGACCATTTACGTCGGGACCGCCTTCGGTGCGGTCGGGCGCGGAATCGTCTCAACCGCCGAGGTCGTGTTCAACACGGCCATGTCAGGGTATCAGGAATCCCTCACGGATCCCTCGTACACCGGCCAGATCCTCGTGCAGACGTTCCCCCTCATCGGGAACACCGGGGCGAACCCCGTCGACATCGAGAGCCGCAAGGTGCAGGTCTCCGGCTTCGTGGTTCGCGAACTGGCCGAACTCCACTCCAACTTCCGTGCCACACAGGACTTGTCCGCCTACCTCCGCGACGCCGGAGTCATCGGGCTCGCCGGAGTCGACACCCGCTCCCTCACCCGCACGCTCCGCACCGGCGGCTCGACGGCTGGCGTTCTGACCGACCGCACCGATCTGACCGACGCCGAACTGGTCGAACTCGCGAGGAACGCCCCCTCGATGGCGGGCCAGAACCTCGTCCCGCGGGTCGGGTGCTCCTCGGGCCAGAGTTTCACGGAAACGCTGGGCGACTGGAAGCCCGCCGCATATCCAAGCTCCGGCGGAGCAGCCGAGTTCCGCGTGCTGACCCTGGACTGCGGGGCCAAGAGCAACATCCTGCGGAACCTCACGGAGCGCGGGTGCGAGGTGCGCGTGGTGCCCCACGACACACCCGCCGCGGAGATCCTGGGCATGTACGACCGCGGGGAGATCGACGGCCTGTTCATCTCGAACGGCCCCGGAGATCCCGCCGCGGTCGAATCGACCATCGCGACCCTGAAGCAGATCGTGGGCCGAGATGCAGCACGCGCGCTGCCCACGTTCGGAATCTGCCTGGGGCACCAGCTCCTGGGCCTCGCGCTCGGCGGAAAGACCTACAAGCTGAAGTTCGGACACCGCGGCATCAACCACCCCATCCTGGACCAGCGCACCGGGTGCGTCGAGATCACGAGCCAAAACCACGGCTTCGCGGTGGACGCCGAGTCGATCGTGGCCGGCGGTGGTGAGGTCACGCACACGCACCTCAACGACGGGACGGTGGCCGGACTCCGGGTCAAGGGCAAGCCGATCTTCTCGGTTCAGTACCACCCCGAAGCCTCTCCCGGGCCCCACGACTCCGGATACCTCTTCGACGAGTTTGTCGAGTCGATGCGGGAGCGGAAGAAGACCGCGCGCGTCGATCGCGGCAGTTCGTTCTCGGGGTGAGCGATTTCGTGCAACCAAACCCGATCGAACGCGAAAGAGGTCATGCCGGGGAGGCCCTCACGGGGTCGTGGTGCGTGCCAGCTCATCGGCAGGCCGGGGTTTCTTTGTGCCTTGGTCGAGCGGGGTGTAGTTGTCCGACGTGGTGTTCACTTCGGACGCAATGACAGACGGAAGCAGCGCCGGAGCGTTCAACCCGGCGAGTGTCGGCTGGATCTAGAAAGAGGAATTTGTATGCAGAAGTCAGTTTCGTTGTTGGTGGCGTCCGCGGGCCTCGCGATCACGTCCGCGGCGTTCGCCCAGACCCTTTCGCAGCCGGTGGACATGCCGATGGAGACCCGGCATATCAATCTCGACGGTACCCCCGCGAGCGGCTTCGAGGATCGTGCAAGCGCGCTGGTGTACCAGAGCTACCGGAACCCGTTCTGTACCGGCGGCGCCTTCTTCGCGACCTTCGGCGTCGACGGAAGCCCCAAGATCTTCGTCGATGACATCGATTTCAACCCCGGCCCCTGGGGCGCGACCACTCAGAACGGGCTGACCGAGTTCCAGATGCCGATCCAGAACTTCGGCACGACCTCCCGCACGTTCGTTCTCTCGGTTCGCCTCTACGACGAGGCCGCCGACTACGTCACCCCGGGTCAGCTCATCCCCGCCGGGGCCGCGGTCACCGGGTTCAACGTTCAGCTCACCCAGGCTCCCAACACCTTCATCAACTGGGTTGTCGCGCTCAACCCCGCGACCTTCGTTCTCCCCGACAACAACTGCAAGATCGTCTGCTGGA
Source organism: Phycisphaerales bacterium (assembly GCA_044359425.1). Taxonomy (GTDB): domain Bacteria; phylum Planctomycetota; class Phycisphaerae; order Phycisphaerales; family UBA1924; genus JBEIUO01. Next base: position 4,475 of record JBIKMF010000014.1, on the reverse strand, counting down.
TCTCGACCGACGGCGCGCTCGCCAACACGCTCACCAACGCCGACACCATCCGCTGGGTCGTCGCCGGCCGTGACGGCGCGGCTCTCCCCGGCACCTCTGATAACTTCAGCGCCTTCGACTTCGACGGCGATCGCGATGTCGAGGTGACCGCCGACGTCAACACCACCGACGTCTTCGCCCAGGACCCCGCCCCCAACGGCTGCGGCCCCCTCCGCGTCGGCTTCGCTCTCAAGGGCGACGTCCTCCCGACTCCGCCGGTCTTCACCCAGATCTCCCCCACCCCCATCAACGACGGCGCCACGAGCGTGATCGCTCCCATCGGCGCCGCCGAAGTGAAGTGGTACCGCTTCAGCGTCGGTGGCTCGGGCGCTCAGGACGCGGCGTCCACCTTCCTCGACATCGACACCGAGGGCAGCTCGGTGACCGACACCGTGATCGCGCTCTACGACGACAACGGCAACCTCGTCGGCAACCCCGACGATAACGACGGCTCCGGCAACCTCTCCCAGCTCACCTACGGCATCGGCCGCCGCGATGGCGTCGGTGACGGCCGCCAGTACGATGGCCGTGACTCGCAGCTCACCCCCGGTGACTACTTCATCGGCGTCGCCGCCGCTCCCGCCACCTTCAGCGGTGCGTTCATCGCCAGCAGCGCGAGCACCGAGACGGGCAGCATTCAGGTCCGCTTGAACTCCAACGCCCTCGGCACCCCGGCACCCGCCGCCGTTCCCCCGGCCGTCAACTTCGACCTCGGCCCCATCAACGTCCTGACCCCCATCGGCCAGGCCATCCCCGCCATGCAGGCCGGCGATGTGATCTGGTTCAAGTTCGACGTCTGCGAAGGCACCGACGCGAACAACTTCATCGACGTCGACTTCAGCCGCTGCAACGAGACCACCGACCCCTACGTCGCAATCTTCGACGCCAGCGGTAACCTCTTCCTCGAAGACGACGACTCCGGCAACGCCGAACTCCCGCAGCTCTCCTTCGGCGGCAGCACCCCCCGCCCCGCCTACAGCGGTGCGCCCGCCGACCCCGCCTTCGGCGGCGAAAGCGGCCCCCTCTCTGCCGGTACCTACTACATGGCCATCGCTCACGACCTCGCGCTCTCCCAGCCCACCCGGTGGCACATCCGCTCCACCGACCTCATCACCAACATCGGCGTCATCGCCGACTTCTACAGCTCCATCACCAACACCTCCTGCGGCGGGCCCGCCTGCCTCTGGGCCGCCGACGGCTGCTTCTCTGACTACGACAACAGCGGCGGTATCGACGGCGACGACGTCATCGCGTTCTTCGCCGACTGGGACGCCAGCGCCCTCTGCGCTGATGCCGACGCCAGCGGCGGCGTCGACGGTGACGACGTGATCGTGTTCTTCAGCGCCTGGGATGCCAGCGGCATCGGCTTCCCCGGCTGCTAACCCTCCCCCCAGATGTGCGGCCCCCGAAGCCCCCGCGCCCTCGCGCGGGGGCTCTTTCATTGGCCAGTCCGCGTAACCAGTTACAAAAACAAGAGTAAACACTTGCTGTCTCCCCCGCTAGGGGCAAAAAACCGCCCATATTCGGCCTCTGGATGGTGCCAATCGCGAGGATTGCGCTTGTCGAAATGGTAGGAGTGTGTTATTTTCCAACCAACGAGAGAAGTCTTCTTCCGACTGTGCCGTTGGTATGACGTGAGCCACCGCACAGGTCCGGGTCTTGGAGTTTGACGACTGTGCGGTTTGTAGCGTCTGCAGCGAATGCTCGGAAGGTCGTTGTTGCCCGCATTGGGGTCGGCGGTCTCCCGACAGCGATGGATGGACGATTGAATGGATCCTTCACGGTCCGCATGAACGTTCGCGGATCGTTCTTGGATGTCGAACCGGGCGGACAGCAGCCTGGGTGTGTGTCGTGCTGAAGCAAGAGAATCAAGCTCAGCCGGAATGTGAAAGGGGTATTTGATATGAAGAACGGATTGCTTCTTGTCCTGGCCGCTGGTGCGTGCGTCGCTCCGGCCGCGTTCGCTCAGACCGCGGACGATACGGCGAACCTCCCCGCCGCCCGTCCCATCACGGTGAATGACCTCACCGGTGGCGACTACGCCCGCAACACCTACGGCGAGCGCGTCGACCTGGTCGTTTACGATCCGGGCATCGGCGCCGACACCGGCGGTGGCTTCGCTGGCCCCGGCAGCTCTCAGGCCACCATGGACGACATCGTGTTCGGCGGCGCTGGCGCCACCGGCGACGTCGTTGTCAACGGTATCGCCTGGGGCGTGTGGCTCCCCGTCGGCGCTCAGGATCAGCTCTGGATGAGGGTCAGCTTCTACGACACCTACGACACCACCCTTCAGACCAACGGCGCTGCAGGCGCCGTGGCCGATCCCACCACGGGCGCCGGCGCCCCGGTGGTCTGGGACCTGAACCTCGGTGGTGGCTGGGCCGCTGGCGCGGGCGCGGGTCTCTTCTTCGCCGACCCCGTCACCTTCACCGGTAGCGTCACCCTGACCGACGCCTTCATCGGCGTCGATCGCCTCGTCGGCTGCAAGCTCGAAGTCTTCACCGACGCGGCCCTCACCATCCCCGCTGCTGGCTACGCCGCCATGCGTCGCGCCAACAACACCGGCAACGTCGTTGGTTCTACCAACGTTCAGGGTTACTTCGCGGGCGTCGCCGGTAGCTCCGTCGTCAACACCGTCTCCGGCGGTACCATCTCCGGCGGCGGCCGTCGCGGTTCGTACGTTGCCCTCCAGGGCACCGGTTACGCCCCGCCCCGTCCCACCACCGAAGTCATCCCCGCCCTCGCGGACGGCGTGACCACCCGCAGCAGCACCGTCGCCACCGGCGGCGTCAAGTGGTACACCATCACCCTCAACGGTGACGCCACCGACCCCTTCACCCAGTTCCTCGATGCTGACACCGAAGGCTCCGCGACCGACGTGGCCGTGGCCGTCTTCACCAACACCGGTGACCTCGTCGCCTTCGACCGCGACGGCGGCTCGGGCGTCAACAGCCAGCTCTCCTTCGGCATCGGCCGCCGCGCCGCTGTCGGCGACGGCTCCCAGTACGACGGTCGTAACTACCTCCCCGGCAGCCAGGGCCTCCCCGCCGGCGAGTACGACGTTGCCGTCGCTCCCGCCGACGCTGTGTTCTCTGACGGTTGGGGCGTTACCTCCACCACCGCCGGTGGCACCTTCAGCATCAACTTCAACACCAACGTGAACGGCACCCCCGCCGCGAGCTCCGTCCTCCCGCCCATCACCACCGACCTCGACGCCGGCGGCCCCATCATCGTCCCCGGTGTGCCGATCCCCGCGGTTGCCTTCGCCCCCTACCAGGTCAACTGGTACAAGGTCACGACCTGCAACCCCGCCTCGGTCGCTGAGCCCGTCAGCTTCGACATGCTCAGCTCCACCTCCTTCGGCAACACCGTTGCCGTCTACGACTCCTTCGGCGCCCTCATGGGTTCCTCCACCGCCGGCACCGGCAACGCCCCGGACCTCGTGTTCGACGGCACCACCTTCGCCCTCCCCGCCGGTACCTACTACATCGCGCACGCCTACAACGGTCAGGACATCGGCGGCACCCGTTGGCACTTCCGCTCCACCGCTGGCGATAACGGCTTCAACATCGGCGGCACCGTCAACATCCTCTGGTCTGCCTGTGGCGGCGGCTGCCCCTGGCTCGCCGACGGCTGCTACGCCGACTACAACAACGACGGCGGCATCGACGGCGACGACGTCATCGCGTTCTTCGCCGACTGGGATGCCAGCGGCATCTGCGCCGATGCCGATGCCAGCCAGGGCGTCGACGGCGACGACGTGATCGCGTTCTTCTCCTCGTGGGATGCCAGCGGCGTCGGCTTCCCCGGCTGCTAAGTTCTCTACAGAGCCCCTTTCCCCTTTGGGGCTCAGTCAGTGACTTGATTCTCTGACGCAACGACCCCCGGAGCACCTTGCTCCGGGGGTTCTTCTTTTTGCCCACCCAAACCCCACGCGCACACAACCACCGCCCACGCACGCGTCGGCTCGCCAACCCACCACATCACCGCTTCCCCCACCCGCCCCCGCTCACACCACCGGTCGGATCACGCCGCCCCCACGCTCATACCGCCGAACCCCCGCGTCCGCCGCCAGACTCCACGCCTCAATCCCCCCAGCCACCGACACGCACCCCTTCACCCCGAGCGCCCGTAGCGCCAACGCCGCACGCATCGACCTCACCCCGTGGTGACAGATCACCGCCACACGCTGCCCAGGCCCCGCCTCCACCTCGTCGTGCCGCCGCTCAATCTCATCCAGCGGGATGAGCACCGAGCCCTCCACCCGCGCAAACTCCCACTCCGGCACCGTGCGGCAATCCACCAACAACAGCTTCCCTTCCCCCAGCATCCGATGCGCATCACGCACCGTCAGCTCCATCTCCGGTCGAAACGGATACCCCGCCTCGAGCCCGTTCTCATCAACGCCCCCGCTCACTTCTTCGCCCCCATCCCCT
>JBIKMF010000230.1:0-6840 GCA_044359425.1 Phycisphaerales bacterium | reverse complement strand
CTCGACCATGGCCTTCTCGGCGTCGGGCTTCTTGCCTTCCTTGATCTTCTTCGCGCCCGCAGCGATCTCGAAGGCGTACTCGTTCGCCATCTTCCGGCTCAGGGAGGCCTGCTCCGGGGTGATCAGTTGGGCCGTCTGCAGGGCGCTGGCGAAGGCCGCGGGGGCGTTGGGGGCGGTGAGGGGCTTGATCAGCGCCATCACGCCGCCGAACTTCTCCTTTTCGGAGGGAGTCGTCTGGTCCATCACGCCGGCGCGGACCTGGTCCACGGCCCCGAGGTTCTGGACCACGATCTGCTCGTACCGCTCCACGCGGGACTTCTTGAACGTCTCGATCTGGGCCCACATCTCGGGGGTCACCAGCGGGTTGTTCTTCACCGCCAGCCATTCCGCCGGCTGGTCGAGCAGCTTGTACTCGCCCGTCGCCGCGTCCACCTGCGCCAGGCGCTCGTAGGGAACATTGGGGGCAGGGGGCGGACCCTTGCCCGCGCCGTCCGGACGCACCACGATCGGACCACCCGGTGCGGGGGCCGGCGGGTTCGCGGGCTTGTACTCATCCGGAACCGCGGGCTTCGCCGGCGGGGGCGTCGTGATCTGCGCCGAAGCGATGGAGCACAACGCGCCGGCAACGCCGGCCGCGATCATCATCTTGAACGTCGTCATCATGGCAGCTTCCCTTCAAACCCCCTCCGAGCGGGGTCGGTATTATCGGCGCGCCGAGCGCGCGGAAACACCGCGGCACGCCGCCCACCCGACGTTATTTACTCGCCGCCCCCTCGCGCTCGCCCTTCGTCGCGTAGATCTCTCGCAGAAACACCCCCCGCTGCTCTTTCGTTAGTATTGTGTTCAGGTCGGTGAAGAGCTTCGCCCTCTGGCTGTCCGTCGGCTTGCCCAGGGTCTGCTGGCCGTACTCCAGGACCACCGCCCGCACCTTCGACTCCTGCTCGGCCGTGAGCCCCAGGCGCGCGATCAGGTCGTCCACCTCGGCGAGTTGTCCCCCGACCCGGGTTTCGTAGGCCCGCTTGATCTCCAGGCCGATCGCCCCCAGCATCACCCGCCCCGTCACCTTGGCCCGCTCGCCGGAGTCGCCGGTTTCGTCGTCGATCACGGCCTTCCAGTACTCGGCGCTCAGACGCCGGAGTTCCGTGGCTTTCTCTGGGCTCAGGACCGCTCCGAGCTGGTCGACGAGGCGGCCCTTGTCCCGGACCGGGCCCAGCTTCGCGAGCATCTGCCGGAGGTACTGCTGGACCTCCTGCGCGGACCCGGCTTCCTTCGCGGTCTTGAACTTCAGGAGCAGCTCCAGGTTCTGACCCACGATCGCGTCCAACTGGGCCCGCCGGGCCGCGATCACCGCATCGGCCTTGGCCTGTTCTTCGGGGGGGAGCTTCAGCAGTTCGAGCGCGGCTTCCTCGGCGGGAATCTCGAGGCGGCGGAGTTTGCCGTCGAAGTCTCGAACCACGAGCGAGGCGGGCGCATCCGGGGCAACGGTCGGGCCGGCGAGGGCATCCGTCTCGGGGGCGGGGGTGGGTTCGGGCTGAGGGAGTGCCAAGGCGAGTGAGAGGGCGAGGGTCGCGAGCATGGGGAACTCCTTGGGCGGGGCTGCCGCGCTGTCCTGTGCCCGGCGGGCGGATGAGGGTTACGCGGTCGCGTATCCTGATGGTATGAGCACCGCCGAAATCAACCTCAGCCCCCTCGCCAAGGCCATTTCCGACGTCGCCCTGCTCCGGGGAACGTTCACCCTGCGGTCCGGGAAGACCAGCAGCTACTACCTGGACAAGTACCTCTTCTCCACCCGGCCGGAGCTGCTCCGCCAACTGGCGCCGCTCTTCGCGGACCGGCTGAAGGCGATCGAAGCGCGGCTGGGGGTGAAGGTGGCACGGGTGTCGGGGGCCGAACTCGGCGGGATTCCGCTGGTCACGGCGACGAGCCTGCACACGGGGCTCCCCTGCATCTTCGTGCGGAACAAGAAGAAGGATTACGGCACGGCCAAGCAGCTCGAGGGCGTGCTGAACAAGGGGGACGTGGTGGTCCTGGTCGAGGACGTCGCGACCACCGGTGGGCAGGCGCTTGAGGCGGTCGAGAGCCTTCGGGAGGCGGGGGCGAACGTGGTGGCGGTCATCGCGACGATCGACCGGCTGGAGGGGGCCCGCGAGAACGTCGAGGCCAAGGGGCTGGTCTTCGAGGCCCTGTTCACGAAGCGGGACCTGGGCGTTCACGACTAACCCGGCGTCAAGGCACTACACTCCCACCATGTCACTCCTGTCCCCATACTCCCCCGGTCAGCGCGTCCGCATCACCCAGCAGGTTCCCCGTCAAACGGGAACCCTGACGACCACGATCGAAGGCACGGTGGTCGAGTTCACGCAGCAGAAGACCGGATCCTGGTTCGCGCACTCGAAGGACCACAAGCTGTGGCTCGACCGCCTGCAGGTCCGCAAGGATGACGGGGAGATCGTGTTCCTCAACCTCGACCAGTACTCGCACGTCGAGGTGCTCGGGACGCACGGGGCCTGATTCCCCGGCTTACTCGGGCAGCGGCGACACGGGCTTGCTGAGGATCGCCGACTTGTAGTTCGTGTACGGCCACTGCCAGTGCTCCACGAACCGGTAGCCCCGCTTCAGGTAGAACTTCTTGAGGCCCTCGTCCGGATCCGCCATCGAGCACGCGATCTCGGTGGCGCCGCATTCGGCCGCACGCTTCTCGACCTGATCAAGCAGAATCCCACCAACGCCGCGGCCCTGCATCGCCGGATCAACGGCGAACTGCGAGAAGGAATCGACGTGCTTGTTCTGGAACCAGGGCGGCCCCTGATCGTCTTCGACCTCGTGGAAGAGGATGATGCCGACGATTCGTTCGCGTCCGGCTGCCGCGCCCTCGTGGGTGACCGCGAGGTAGCACTCCCCGGAATCGCAGCGTTTGCGGGTGGTCTCATCGTCCTGTCGGCCGGCGAGGGGCTTGAGCCCCATGGCCATCTGACCGGCGTACGCGCGGTGCAGCAGTTGCGTGATCTCGCTCACCGAATCGCGATGAGACTTGAGCCGCACGCGGACCCCCACCGACGACGAATCGCTACCCTTGCTGTTGCCGCCCATCTGTGCTCCACTCGGGAAAGAGCCATGATAGGCGGAGGCAAGGTTGCATGATCTTCCACCCAGTGGATGGATTCCCATGACAGACTTCGCCCCAATCCTCGTGACCCTGCGGGACGCCCGCGCCGTGACCCTGCGCACGGCAACCGCCGACGACGCGCCCGCGATCTGCGCGCTCCGCGTGCTCGTCGCCTCCGAACGCGGGTTCACCGCCACGATGCCCGATGAGTGCCCGTCGGAAGCGGTCATCGGAGCGCGGCTGGCGCGTGCCCGCCCGGGGAGCCTCTGCCTGCTGGCGTACTCGGGGGTCGATCTGGTCGGCGAGCTCAACCTCCGGCCCGGCGGGGTTCGGAGGACTCGGCACGTGGCGGAGTTGGGGATCCATGTGCGGCCCGACTTCCGGGGGGTAGGGCTGGGGGGGCGGATGATCGAGGCCGCGATCGGCGGGGCGGCCCCCACAGTCGAGAAAATCACGCTGGCCGTCTTCGCCGACAACGGCCCGGCGGTGTCTCTCTATAGAAAGCTGGGGTTCGAGGTCGAGGGCCGGCGGCGGGGGCAGATCCGGCTGGAGGACGGGACTTGGTGCGACGACCTCGTGATGGCCCGATGGCGATTTGCGAGAACTCAGGAAGGATGATCTGTCGTAAGACCAATACAAGACGAGACTTAAAGCACCGTTCCACAGCCCCAGGTTCTCATCTCGTTCGGATCCGCGCCAAAGTCTGCTAAACTCCGGGCCTCTCCCATGCCAAAGCGTACGACCCCCAGCCCGACCGCCGAGACCGACACCACGGCTTCCCCGGGCGGAAACGCCGCCGCGCCCAAGGGCAAGCTCCGATTCGAGGGGTATTCCCAGGCGAAGGCCTATCTGGATGCTCGGCTGAACGTCGAGACCATTCGGCCGGGCCAGGTGGACCGGGCGACGGTGTTCAACCTTGACCGGATGCGGGCGCTGATGAGCGCCCTGGGTGACCCCCAGAACAGCTTCCGGACGGTTCACGTCGCGGGGTCGAAGGGCAAGGGGAGCGTCTGCGAGATGCTGGCCTCGGTGCTCTCGGCGTGCAAGTGCACCGTCGGGCTGTACACGAGCCCGCACCTGGTGACGCTCCGCGAGCGGATCCGGCTGCAGGGGGTGAACATCTCCGAGGCGGACTTCGCGCGGCTGCTGACGACGGTCGTGGCGGCCGGGGTGGAGCTGCCCAAGAAGTTGGGCGAGCCGACGTACTTCGAGCTGTTGACCGCGATGGCGTACGTGCACTTTGCGGAGCAGGCGGTGGACGTGGGCGTGATCGAGGTTGGCCTTGGGGGCGAGCTGGACGCGACGAACGTGATCAAGCCGGAAGTCTCGATCATCACCGCGCTGCAGAAGGAGCACACGCAGCTCCTGGGGTCGAGCCTCGCGGAGATCGCGCGGGCGAAGGCGGGGATCATCAAGCAGGGCGTGCCGTGCTACACGGTGCCGCAGGCGCCTGAGGCGATGGCGGTGATCGAGGAGCGGGCGAACGCGATGGGTGCGCCGCTTCGCGTGCTCGGGAAGAGCGTGGAGTTCTCGTACCGGTTTGAATCGGTGGCGCCCAGCCGCGGGCTGCACGCGAAGGTGTGCCTGACCGGAACGCGGGGGATGTTCGAGCACCTGGTGGTGCCGCTGCACGGCGAGCATCAGGCCCTGAACTGCGGGCTGGTGCTGGGCGCGGTCGACGTGCTGCGGGAGCGGGGCTTTGTGTGTCCGGACGGGCTGGTTGCGGAGGGGCTGCGGAAGACGCCGCTGAACGGGCGGCTGGAGCGGGTGAGCGATTCGCCGCCGATCTATGTCGATGGCGCGCACAACCCCGAGAGCGTGCAGGCGGTGGTGAAGGCGGTGGCGAGCCACCTGCGGCCGGACTCGATGGTGGTGGTCTTCGGGTGCGCGTCGGACAAGGACGTCTCGCGGATGCTGCCGGGGATCGCGGCGGGAGCGGACAAGGTGATCTTCACACGTGCGGACGCGAGCGAGCGTTCGATGGATCCGCGCGAACTCGCGCGGAAGTTCACGGAGATCTCGCAGCGGATGTTCCAGATCGGCCCGAACCTGAAGGAAGCGCTCGCGCTGGCGCGTCGGGCGGTTGGGCGCGGGGACATCATCCTGGTGACGGGTTCGTTCCTGATGGCGGGCCAGACCAAGCGCCTGCTGATGCAGGAACGGGCGTCGATCACGGAAGTGAAGCCGCACCGGTAGTCGCGGCAATGAGGATTCCAAAACGAGAAAGGGCAGCCGCGTGTGCGACTGCCCTTGTTTCATGCGGTACGAAAGCTACTTGGCCGGAGCAGCGCCGCCCCGGGGCGGGCGACCTGCCGCGGGAAGCTCGGCGGGAGCATTGGCCGGGTTCGCCGCGTTTTTGGCGTCCTCGGCGGCCTGCGCCGCCTGGATCTCGGCGGCGCGCTGCTCGGCGGCGGTGAGTTCCGGGGTCTTTGCTTCGCCGCCGCTCATGTTGAGAACGATGACAGCGACGACGAGGACGGCGACAACTGCACCACCGATGATGAGCTTGTTCTTGTTTGGCGAATCACTCATGGCACGTCGATTCCCTTGATGCCCAGGCGGGTGGCGAAGAAGTACGCGGGCTTGGGCGGGGTGATGTCAAACTGGAAGGTGCTCCGAGCGGGGTCGCCGGTGAACTCGAAGAAGTACTGGAGCTCGGGGGCACCGGGGTTCCAGGTGCCCTGCGGCGCGAGGAGCTCGCCCTGCTGGCTCGGAACGAGCGAACCGAGGTTGGTGGTCGTGCGAGCGATGACGTCGGCCATAGCGACGGGCTTGGCGCTCAGGTCAACCATGCACACCTGAACCTTGGCGTTGGGCGTGTTCCACTGCTTCATGCGGGAGCTGCGGTCCTTGCTGTAGAAGTCGCCGCGCTCGAACATGAGGACTTTCTTGCTGGAGACGATGACGTCGGAGATGCGGTTGCGACGGATGTAGAAGTTGTTGACGGCTGAGGCCTGCGGACGGGCGCTGCCGTTGGCGACGCTAAAGCGGCGGGCGTGGTCCTGCCAGAAGACGGGCGGGTACCAGTAGGAGACGGGGAAGATCCAGGAGTAGTCGGTCTGGGCGTTGCCGGACTGAAGCTCGCGCATGAACGTGGTCATGGCGCGGTCGGCAGGGGCGAAGCCGGAGATGGCGCGGGAGCTGACGTCGCTGTCGCCGAAGAGCATGTGGCTGAGCCAGTGGTAGGAGTACGTCTCCGTACCTTGGTTGCTCTGAACACCAGCACCGTAGTCCCACGCGTACGCCCACGGGGCGTGGCCGTTCCGCTGTGCGATGCTGAGGGGCTCGAACACCACGCAGCGGTCGTCCCATCCAGCCGAAAGCGGGTTGTTGGTCGTGGCGAAGGGGTTGAGGAACTCCTCCTTCTGGTCCTGGCTGTACCAGCCCATGTAGAGGGAGTTCTGGTGGAGGTTGCTGAGGCTCACCGTGCGCTGGCCGTCGAGGCGGGCCTTGCCGATGGCGGGCAGCAGGATGCCGATCAGCAGCGCGATGATCGCGATGACGACGAGCAACTCGATGAGCGTGAACGCGCGTGACCCGGAACGATGTTTCATGGTGTACACCCCTGTACCAGCACCGGCGCGATTGCCGGGCGACTTCGACTCCTGCCGGCGGCGCGAACAACCAGCCGCCGAGAGACCGTTTCGCGGGCGAACGCCCATCAGATGCGAACCGGTCCGTAACCGAAGTCTAGCACAAAACCCGGATCACCGAGAGGGGGATTGGGCCAAAGG
>JBIKMF010000229.1:0-6846 GCA_044359425.1 Phycisphaerales bacterium | reverse complement strand
TGTCGAGGTTGACGTCGTAGCGGGCGTTGTTGGGGTTGACGGCGACGGGGGTGCCCTGGAAGACTGCGGCGAAGAGCGCACGGTCGTCGCCGTCGACATCGAGGTCGGCGTCGAAGTCGGCGCGTTGACGGGTCGCGGTGTTGAGCAGCCAGAACGCGAGTTCGTCGCGTTTGGACTGGTCGGCGAAGGGGGTTGCGTCGAAGAAGACGAAGCTCTCGACGCCGGAGGTGCGGATGGCGGAGAGCTGCGCGGAGATCGTGGGGTGTGTTGAGGTCCCGGTGATGGCGAGGCCAGCGACGACTCGGCGGCCGGAGGCGGAGGCCGTGGTGGTGTTGATGTCGGACTGGATGGAGGACGTGGTGGAGCCGTAGGCCATGGGGACGAGGGTTTCGACCCAGGCGTTGGTGGCCCACGTCGGCCAGTCCTGGCACTTGGATATCTGCGAGGTCGAACTCATCGCGGTGGCGAACATCGCGGCGGAGAAGTCGATGGAGGGGTTGACCGCGTTGATGGCGCTGTGCATGCGGCGTGCGGCCTGGGAGATGCCGGCTCTGCGCCACGAGAGGAACCTGGACCAGTGGGAGCCGGAGGTGAGGACGGCGGTGGTGTTGATGTCCGCGTTGTACATGGCGAGGAACTGGGCGCGTGACCACGTGTCGTAGGACCACGGGGCGGTCGCGGAGTCGCCGGTGTCGTTGTCGAGCGGGAAACGGTGGTAGTCGGTCTGGATGCCCCAGAGGCCGGTGTACGCGGCGAGTTCGGCGCAGTAGTCGGCCATCTTCTGTTGGACGCCGGGGTTGGCGAGGTTCGCGAAGATCTGGCCGGCTGTGCCGTCGCCGCCGTTCTGTCCGGTGTCCACGTTGAAGGCTCGCCACTCGGGGTTTGCGGCGAAGTTCGTCGCGCCGCTGGTGCCGAACTGCCAGTACGCGGACTCGAGCCAGGCGTGCACGCGGACGTTGTACTTCGCGGCGGCGACGATGGCATCGGCGAGGTAGTCGGAAGCGAAGCGGTCGGGGAAGATGCTCGAGTTGTTGGTGGCGAGACCGTGGTAGAAGGTCTCGATGTAGAGGTCGGTGATGCCGGACTGCGCGAGTTGTGCGAGCACGACTTCGAGTTGCCCGATGGTGCTGGGCGGGCGGAGCCACGCGCCGCGCACAGGCCGGACGATGGGGGCGGGCGCGGGGGCGGACCAACGGAAGCCGAGGTGGTTGGCGACGGCGCGGTGCTGATTGCCGCCGCCGCTGGGGCGGTTGGCGATGACGGTGGAGGTTCCGGGGGCCTGGTAGACGAAGGAGGAGGAGTCGCCGCCGTCGAGGTTGATGGCGTTCCAGACGCCGCGCTCGATGAGGAGGTCGGCGAGCTCGGCGAGGGTCATGCCGACGGACCAGTTGGCCTGGCGGCCGTCGATGACGGCGATGATGAGCTGGGTGCGGTCCTGGGTGAGGCCGACGGCGGTGCGAGGGTTGCGGTTGGCGGGGTCGACGCGCGCGGTGGCGCCGGTGTTCACGCCGGCGGAGACCAGGAGGGTGCCGGGATCGGTGTCGGAGGTGCTGGGACCGACACCGGCGACGGCGTCGATGATGCCGGCGAGCGAGGAGGGGCCGATGTAGCCGATCTCTGCGCCTGAAGCGCGGAAGACCAGCGCGGGGTCGGGGTTGGCGCCGAACTGGCGGTAGGGCGAGACCGTGGTGCCGTTGGAGACGGAGAGACCGACGATGTCGAGGCAACTGCCGGAGACCGTGCCGTAGAAGTTGGCGTTGATCGCGAGGTTGACGGCGTTTGCAGCGCGCCACGCGTCGGTGCGTGTGGCGGTGGCCTCGCAACCGGTGCCCGTGGGTGAAGTCACGACAACGTCGAGCGTGGGATCGGTCAGGTCGACGCACGCGAGGTAACCCCGCACGGTGCCGCCGGGGGTGGTTCGGTTGAGCGCCTGGATACGCACCGGCTGCGCGGCGACGACGCTCGTGAGAACGGCAATAAGGCAGATCGAGAGGCGGGATCGCATGCGGGGAGAACTCCGGAGGGCCGGCGGAGCTTACACCCAGCGTGTGGGATCGGACAAGACAAATCGGGTCGTTGGGGTGGGGGGGTTGGGGCGCCGGGGGTGGTTATCGGGGAGTTGCGTGCTGGGCCGAGATGCCACCGCTGGCGTCGATCTGGGTGATTGACCAGCGGCGCACGGTGCCGTCGCGGTAGGGGACGACGAAGCCGTCGGGGAGGGGCGCGATCCAGAAGCTGTTGGAGGGATTCGAGAAGGATGCGTACTCGTCGCCCGTGGCCATGTCCCAGACCTTTGCGGTTCCTTCCATCCCGGCGGAGTAGACCAGGGTGCCGTCCCAACTCGGGCCGGCGACGGGGCAGAGCTGGGTGTGGCCTCGGTGGATGACGACGACTTCGCGGGTTTCGACGTCGATCTGGCGGACGTCGGGGTTCCAGGTGCCACCGATGTAGCGTTTGGAGTCGAGGGAGAAGCGGCCGGACCAGAAGGTGACGTCGGACTTGACGGGATCGCCGATCATGGAGAGGTCGTCGGGGCGGAAGAAGGCGAGCTGGCGGACGCGCGCCGTGGCGGCGATCATCTGCTGGTCGGGGCTGAGGGCAACACCGAGGATTTCACCGCCTTCGCGCGGGGTCTCGAGGACGGTGACGCCCTCGCGAACGTCCCACTTGCGGAGAACGGCGTCCCATCCGCCACTGAAGACGTACCGGCCGTCGGCGGTGGACACGAGGGCGTTGGTCTTGCCGTTGGGCTTTCCAATGACGCGTACCTCCTCGGTTTCACCGTCGACGATGGCGATCTCGTGGGAGTCGAGGGCGACGGCGGCGGAGCGGGTTGCGCCGATGAAGCAGAGCTGGAGGCCGGAAGCGGGCATTTTGATGGACTTCTGGGGGTACTCGCCGTTGAGGTCGGTGAAGATGATCATGGTGTCATCGCCGACGGAGGCGACCCATCGGCCATCTGCGGAAGTAGCGACACAGCTGGCGCGGCCGGCATGACGGGCGACGATGGTCTCGCCGACGGGGCTGAGGCTCCAGATGCGAAGATTGCCGCGACCGGAGACGGTCACGAGTTGCTGGCCTCCGGGGAGGAACGCGGCGTCGGTGGTGGATTCGTTGAAGGAGAAGGGGAGTTTCTCGAACGACGCGACGTCGACGATGTCGCACCGCCACCAGCCGGCGACGGCGACGGCGGACTCGTCGTCCGAGGCGATGACGGTTCCGAGCGAACCGTTGTCCATGGACTTTGCGGAGGTGACGTCAAGAGTGGCGATGTCGGTGTACTTGACGGAGCGGTCGGAGCTGGAGGTGATGATGAGGCCGCGGGACGCGAGGATGGCACCGCCGCGGATCTGGGCGCTGTGGAGCTGGATTTCCTTGAGGAGTTCGCCGGTGGAGAGTTTCCAGACGCGGAGTTGACCTCCGTCGGAACCGCCGATGACGAGGTCGAGCGACGAGTCGATGTCGGCAACGCCCATGCCGGAAGCGAACTTCGGGAGGGTTCGGATGACGGTGAGGTCGGGGACGGAGAGGACCACCGCGTTGCCCTTGACATCACCGACGACAGCAATGGAATCGTCGGCGATCTGGCAGCTCGTGGGGCGGGCGGGCGTTACGGTCGCTTCCTTGAGAAGTGTGCCGTCGGTGATGTTCCAGAGCTTGACGAGGCCGTCGTCGCCGAGGGAGAGGACGCGGCCGCCGGAGAGGCTTCGGACACGGACTGCCCGTCCGGTGTGCGCCTGGAACTTTCGCTCGAACGCGAGGCTGGCGAGGGAATACACATGGATCGTGCCGTCTTCGTAGGCGATGGCCGCGTGCGAACCATCGGCGATCGCGAGGGAGAGGGGACGGGTCTGGATGCGTGCGGTGCGGAGCACACGGGACTGGTTGACGACTTCGCGAACCGCCCAGCGGCCCTCGATGTCGTCGTCGCGGAGGCCGGCGCCGGCCTCTTGGAGGGTCTGCTCGGCGAGCGCGAAACTCCCGGAGGCCGCGAGCAGACGGGCACGCCTGATGTTGGACTGCCGCAGCTGAAGCGTGAGTGACGCGGCGGCCGCGTCGGCTGCGTTTCGCTGGACCTGCGCTTCCGAGAGCGCGGACTGTGCTTTGGCGTTGGCGTCGGCTTCTTGGCGGGCCTTGACGACCGCGAAGATCATGGCCCCGATCATGAACACCAGCGCGGCGGCACCGGCGATGAGCGTGGTGCGGTAGCGCTTCAACTGGCGTGAGAGGACGTAGAGCGCGGAGTCCTGGCGTGCGGTGATCGGCTGGCCGGAGATGAAACGGAGGATGTCGTCGCCGAGCTCGGAGGCGGACTGGTACCGGCGGTTGCGGTCTTTCTCGATCGCGCGTGCGGCGATGGTTTCGAGATCGCCCTTGAACGCGCGGTCGATGGTGCCGAGCTTGGGTGGAGCTTCCTCGCAGATCTTGCGGACGGCTTCGTGCGACGGAAGGTTGGCGAGTTCGTGCGGGAGTCGCCCGCTGAGCACGCGGAAGAGCACGACGCCGAGGGAGTACACGTCGCTGCGAGTGTCGATGTCGGAGGCGTCGCCGCTCACCTGCTCGGGGCTCATGTACGGCAGGGTGCCCATCATGAGGCCCGGCGACGTGAGAATGGTCGTGGCGTGGTTGCCTCGACCGGCGGTGACGACGGTGCGTGCGACGCCAAAGTCCAGGACCTTGGGGGCGAAGGTAACCTGACCGTCGGCGTGCGTGGCGATCTGGACGAGTACGTTGCCCGGCTTGAGATCGCGGTGGATCACGCCGCGCTGGTGGGCGTGCTGCACGGCCTCGCAGATCTGGACGATGAGGCGGAGCTTCTGGTCGAGGGGGACCTGGTGTTCCTTGAAGAGCTCGGTGAGCGGGGGTCCGTCGATGAGTTCCATCGCGAGAAACGGCTGGGGGCCGAAGCCGTAGTCGGCGACGCCGGCTTCGTAGACCTGCGCGATGCCCGGATGGGAGAGGCGACCGAGGAGCTCGGTCTCACGCTCGAAGAGCTTGAGAAGTCGTGGCGTGGCCAAGCCGGGGCGGATGATCTTGAGCGCGACCGAACGGCCCGGGCGCTCCTGTCGAGCGCGGTAGACGTCGCCCATGCCGCCGCCGCCGATGTAGGCCTCGACGGTGTACTGACCGATGCGAGAGCCCGCGACGAGTTTGGCGCCGATGGGCGTGTCGAGCAGATCGCGGAGGTGGTCGCCATCGAGGAACTCGGACTGGCCTTCGGCGGAATCATGGTGGCGCAGGAGCGAGAGCACCTGCTCCTTCAGCGCGGCGTCGTCACCACAGAGCGTGTCGAGGCGGCCCGTACGCTGGTCGGCGGGCATCACGGCGAGTTCGCAGAAGATGTCCTGCGCGCGCAGGTCGAGCGTGTTCATTCCTCGCGGCCCTTCATGGCTTCGAGTTCGCGGTGCAGCCAGGCACGGGTGAAGGCCCACTCGTTCTTGACGGTCGTGAGCGAGAGCCCCAGGGCCATCGCGGTTTCTTCGTTGCTCAGGCCCCCGAAGAAGCGGAGCGTGACGATCTGGGCCTTGCGGGCGTCCTTCTGCTCGAGCTTCTTCAGCAGTTCGTCGACGCCGATGACGTCCTTGAACTCCCCGCCGGCCGGCAGCGCCGGCTCATCGCCCAACTCCTCGCGATGACGATCACCACCACGCTTCTGGGCGGCACGGGCCCGCGCACGCTCCACGAGGATGCGCCGCATCGCCTCAGCGGCGGAGGCGAAGAAGTGACCGCGACCGTCCCAGTTCGGGCGGTCCCGACCGCCCACCAGCCGCATGTACGCCTCGTGGACGAGTGCGGTGGGGTCGAGGGTGTGCTCGGGGCGTTCGGAGTTCATCCGCACCCGGGCCAGCTTGCGGAGTTCTTCGTACACGACCGGAAGCAGCTCCGCGGCGGCCTTGCGGTCGCCACCGGAGACCGCCTCGAGCAGTCGGGTGACCTCGGGGTAGGACGGGAGCGCGGGTTCGTTGACGGTGGACATGCTGGAGATTCTCCCATCGAAGCCCGATCAGGTACTAGTACCATGCGCAGGTTGGAAGGAATCCGGCCACTTCGCGCGCGGATTTCGCATGGTACGGGTATTCGCAGGACCTATCGCTTGTCGCGTTTGGTTCCTGTACGATATCCAACCGGTCTTTGCGGGGAGTACCCCCGAGCGTGGAGCCACAATGGACCGGCGGAAGCGAGAACTGGTGCACACGAGCTATGAGCGGCTCGCCCCTGGGGTGGCCCTCCTCGTGGACCATTTCTACGCGCGGCTGTTCGAGGTGGCACCCGGGGTAAGGCGGCTCTTCCCCGAGGACATGGGGCGGCTGCGGGCGCACTTTGCCGCGGCGGTCGCGATCATCGCGCGGAACGCGGTGGCGATCGAGGCGATGGAGACGCCGCTGTCGGAGATGGGCGCGCGGCACGCGACGTACGGCGCGCAGCCGGAGCACTACGCGGTGGTGCAGCAGGTGCTGCTGGAGACACTCGAGAAGGCAGCCGGGGAGCTTTGGACTCCGGCGCTGGCGGACGCGTGGCGCGATCTGATCGCGCACGTGTCGCGGGTGATGCTGATGGGAGCGGCGCGGGCGGCGATGGACGCAGCGGACCGGATGGCCAAGCCGATGGTCGAGGTGCGCAGGCCCGGGAGCGGCCAGCCCCGGCCGTGATCACGGGGACTCGGCGTAGAACGCGGTGAGTTGGTCGGGGTAGAGGTCGAGCACGCCTTTGCTGTACCAGAGCACATGGCCCTTTGCGCCGGATTTGCGAGAGAGTTCGATCGAGCGGCGCAGGTCGTCCCACGTGGAGTTGGGCCCGTCGCCGACGACTCGGATACCGGCGACGAGGTCCTTCACGCGGGCGGGA
>JBIKMF010000228.1:0-6864 GCA_044359425.1 Phycisphaerales bacterium | reverse complement strand
GCTGCCCATGTCAGTGGGCTGAGCGATGGATCCGTACGGGAACCCGCCTGCGAAGGCGTTCTGCGAGTCCGCGCCACGGCCGCCGTGCCCAGCGCCAGCGCCGCCGAAGCCGCCGTTGTTGCTGTTCTCACCCGCGCCGGGGCCCTGGCCGGGACCGAAGCCGCGGCCGTTCAGGTTGATGGAGGATCCCGAATCGATGGTGACGTTGCCCGCAACGTTGAAGGCCTGCGGGACGCTGCTTGCCAAGCGAAGCACGTTGCCAGAACCAGTCAAAGCCAGGCTCCCCTGGATGCTCGCGGTGCCCCCGGCAAGCTGCATGGTGGAGCCGTTGGTCAGCGTCACGTCGGAGGGGAAGTTCACCGGCTGGTTGAAGAAGAGCGAAGAGCCGTTCGTGGCGGAGACGTTCGCGGGGATGGCCACAGCCTGGTTGAACGTGAGGTTCGAGCCCGTGTCCACGCTGACATCGCCGAGCAGATTGACGAGCTGATCGAACTGCGCCGTCACGCCGCCCGCGATCGCCACCGGCACGTTGAGCTGCGTGAGCTGTGTGAATCGGGCGTTGCACCCATTGCGGGTGACGAGTGTGTTGATGGCGGGAAGATCGATCGTGGTGAGCGCGGCGGGAGGAGCGCCGTTGCCGCCCGCATCAAGGACCAAGTCTGGCAGCACCTGCGCCGAAGGCTTGATGTAGATCGTCCCGGATGCGCCGCGACTGGGCTGGCTGGAGGACCCGCCGGTGGCTCGCAGCGTGCCGGTGAACGTTGACGAGTTCGAGTAGACAGCGATCCTGCCGCCCGAGCCGCCGCCCCAGCCGCCGGCCCCATCCCCTCCGTTCGCCGCGATCAATCCACTACCCGCGAGCGAGTTGGTGGTGATCCACACGGATCCGCCCGAACCGGAGCCCGAGGCGCTCACCCCGCTGGTGCCGTTGGCGATGATGGAGCCGTTGAGCACAAGAGTGTTGCCTACCTGCAGGCGCAGAGCGCCGCCGCCGCTGCCGGCGGGGTTGCCGACGTAGCTTCCGCCACCACTGCCCATGTCAGTGGGCTGAGTGATGGACCCGTACTGGGCCCCGCCCGCAAAGGTTGATTGTGAGTCCGCGCCACGTCCGCCGTGCCCGCCGCCCGCGCCACCAAATCCGCCGTTGTTGCTGTCAGTGCCCGCGCCGGGACCTTGGCCGGCGCCGAAGCCGCGCCCGCTCAGGTCGATCAGGCTCGCTGGTGAGCCGCCCTCGACTTCAACGCTGCCTGAGACCGTCAGAGAGAGCCCCAAGACGACATCGGCCCCTGCCCCACCCGAGTAATCAAAGCTCGTTCCCGCCGTGTGAGCGAGCACGCCCGCGTCCGAACCGCTTCGCCCAACCAGGAGCGAAGCGATCGTGTGGCGACCGTTCATCGTGAGCGTGGTGCCGCGAACCGTGATCTGCGCGGTCGCCAGCGGGACCACCGCCGCCGTTCCCTGGTCGACAATCGTCGTGTCGGTCGGCCCGACCGTGACGGGCGCGGTGATCAGCACCGGCTGTGCCGCGGCTCGCGCGGCCAGAACCGCCAACGAGAGCCAGCCAAACCAACCGAACGCGGGGCGAGCGTGGGACATTCGAGATGCTCCTGAGAATCGATCAAAAAGCGTAACCGCTTCGCCCCGCAATGGATAGAGAGTTTTGGCAAGGTTCCGCAAAGCCACGCTGCCCGATAACCGCGTCGCCCGAGGGGCGGGGCCTTGCATTCGGAGCCACGCGAGTGAGCACATGATGAAACAGCCGCCGCCAAAGTGGCGGCGGCTTCCCTCAGTTCCGATTTGCTGCTTTTCGCTTTATCGCTTTGCCATTTACGCCGCCGCCGCGGCGGCGTCAGCACCCCGCGTCCCAGCGGCCAAAGAACAGGATCACGTCGTCCCCGTCGACCCCGCCGCTGGCGTCTACGTCGGCCGCCCCGATATTCGCGTCCCAGTCCGCGAAGAAGGCGATCACGTCGTCGCCGTCTGGGCTCCCCGAGCAGTCGTAGTCCCCGATGCACAGCCTGATGGAACCAACGCTTGATGTCGTCGAGCCGCACGTGTTTGTAATGATGCAGCGGTAGTCCGTCTGCACGAAGTCGTTCATCGTCTGACCCGCCTGCGCTCCGACCGTGAGGAACCGTGTCTGCGCGCCCTCGACAAAGGTTCGCGACAAGTCGCCGTCGCTCAGGTCCGTCCAGGCCCCTGAGCCCGCGGGGAACTCCGCCTGCCACTGGAACGTCGCCGGATTCGAACCGAGCCACCCCACGCTCAACGTTACCTCGCCCCGCGTGCACACCTGCACGTCCGCGGGCGGGATCACCTCGTTTGGAATCACTCCCGGCACCAGCGCCGCGACCTGTGTCGTCGTTGTGCCACACCCGTTCGTGATCACGCAGTCATACGCGGCGAGATCCTGCACGTGCGGGTTCGCCAGCGTCAGCCTCGATGTGAAGACCCCCGTGATCGTCGTGCCCCAGGCCGTCGTCCCGGCCAGCAGCGGCGTCCCGTTCTTCCGCCAGCGGTACGTGGTCCCCGCGGGCTCGGCAACCTCGACGCTGAACTGAACCTGCGCCGAGTTCACGCACGCCGCCGTCTGCTGAGGCTGCGTTACCACGCGCGGATGCCCCGGCAGGTCGTACGTCTCCGCCCCATTGTTCACCGTGGTCACGAACAACGCGCCGTCGAGACCAACACCGTTCTTCGGCGGGATCGTGTCTGCGGTCCGCAGCGTCTGAGGGAGGAGCACCGGCGAGGATGGGTCCGACCAGTCGACGATCACCGCCTCATAAGACGACGGACGCAAGACCACCACCAGCGAGTCGACCACCGACAGAAAGCCCGTGTTTCCCGTATCCAGGAAGGCCCGGTTCTGCGGGTTCGAGGGGTTCGTGAAGTCGATCGCGTCGACCCGACCGGTGCTCGTGATGACGAAGAGGATGTTGTCTCGAATCGCGACGTCCCGGATGCTCCCCGCGGCCGGAGCGATCGAGGCGACCTCCACCGGAAGATTGGGGTCGGCGAGATCGAAGAAGAGAATCCCCGATTCCATCTGCACGATCGCCGTGTGGTCCCGAAGGAAGACGCGATCGGGATAGTCCGTGAGTTGCACGCGGCTGCGGCGACTGATCGACAACGGGTCGCCTACCCGGTACACGTCCAGCGCGTTGTCGGTTGCCACGCACGCGAGCGTCCCTTCCACATCGACGTCGTGCCCGTCGTCACGGAGGTCATCCTCTCCCAGAAACACGGGTGCAGCGGGATTGGTCACGTCATACTGCCAAAGTTCGTCGAAGTTCAGTACGTAGAGCGTGTTCCCATCCATGGCCGCATTGTGCGGGACGGACAGCGGGATCGTCTCCCCCAGGCGGGCCGGTGCTGCGGGGTTCGTCGCGTCGTAGACGGTGATCCCCGCCTCCGTAAGGCAGAACACCGAATCACCTGTCCGTAGCGTCGCGATCGCTTCGAGCGGTCCGAGGTTCGTCGTACCGGCGCTTGTCGCACCCGAGGTCGCATCGGAATCAAAGGCCATCAGCCCGTTCGGTCCCGACGTGAACACTGCATCCGCCGTGTTTGCCGCGATGCAGTTCACAATCCCGGCGAAACCACCGATCAGGCCGATCGGGTTCGTCGGGTCAGACAGGTTTTGTACGCGAAACAACTGGCTCCCCATGTTGCCGCGGGAGTAGAGCATGTTAATGCCCTGGGACTGACCAAAGTCCATAGGCGCGCCCGGAAGGTTGTCACGAATGAGGCCGAGCGATTCCCGCGTCGGATTCGCGGGGGATGAAATGTCATAGAGCTCGAAGAAACGCTCTGAAAACAGGCCCGTCACCTGCACGGCGAGCAGCCCGGGGCGTGTCGCCATCGCAAGCGGCTCGCCCCCCCCCGGCAACGAAGAAAGTCCGAGGGCAACGACATTGACAACTGAAGGCGTCGAAGGGTTCGTGCAGTTCACCGTCACCAAATTCCCCATGTCGACACCCGTTCGCTCCGCCACGAACGCCCTTCGGTTCCTCACCCCCACAAACTTCGCCCCGCCAAACGGGGTCGTCGAGAGCCACGCGGGCGCCGCCGGATTGCTCACGTCGTAGAGCCTCAAATCCCCATTCCACACGGTGTACAGCACGCCCTCCGCCACCGTCAAATCGTTCGCCTCGCCCCCGGCCAGCGAGTATGCCAGCACCGGTGCGGCCTCGCTGCTCACATCGATGATCTCAACCCCGCGCGGCCCCAGCGCGACATACACGTAGTCCCCCGCCGGCTCCACGTCGCGCGGCCTGCCGTCGAGGATGTACCTCGACACTTCAACCAGCGAAGCCGGGTTTGTGCAGTCGTAGATGGTCAGCAGGTTCCCTGTGGCGGTATAGAGCCGCGTCGCGGTCGCGTGCATCGCCCTGGGTTCGCCCCCGTCGTGCCAGAGCACCGAAGAACCACACTGGCCGTACGCAGCGCCACCGCCCGACAAAGCCGCGATAATCCCGGCCGACACCACAACCGAACGCGCCATGACCTGCTCCTTGGATGTGACAACCGGAGCAGGCTAGCATCCCACTCCGGCATCTCAAACGCAAAACACCCGCGAGCCTCACGCTCGCGGGTGTTATTGGACCATTAATCCGTTCTCAGTCTCAGCAGCCGCTGTCCCAACGCCCGAAGAAGTCGATCACGTCATCGCCGTCGACGCCGCCGTCGCCGTTGAAGTCCGCTCCGAAATCTCCGCCGTCCCAAAGCGCGAAGAACAGGATCACATCGTCGCCGTCCACGCCGCTCTGGCAGTCAATGTCCGCCGGACACACCGTGAGCGCCGCGGCATCGCTGCGCTGCCCACATCCATCCGTCACGACACAGCGCACAGCGCCGATCACCGCCAGCGAACCGTCCGGCTGCGCCTCACGCGTCAGGCTCACCGAGCCAGTCTCCGCGCCGCTCGCCGCGAACCGCACCAGACCCGAGAAGTCGGTGTTCGCGCCCTCGAACATGTTCAGCCACACGCCCGGCGCGTCAACCGGCTCCCACTGCCAGAGGTACGTGAACGGCCCCGGGCCATCGCCCGTCACCGAGAACACCGCGGGCCCCGTCGCGCACGTCGTCACCGGCTGCGGCTGCGACGAGATACCCGGCTGACCCAGGATCGTCAGCGTTGCGGTCTCGCTCGTCGCGTTGCCGCACGGGCTGAGGAACTGGCACCGCACGATGTACGAGCTCGGCGACGCGAAGGAGCCCGCCGTAAAGCCCAGGAACTGACCCGTCGACCCGAACACGTCCATGGTCCGCCCATCCGGCAGCACGTTCGGACCGTCGAACAGCGGAGAGAACACCGTCGGGTTCGACGCATCCGCGATCTCCCACTGCGACGAAAGGTCCGCCGAGTTGCTGATCGCCACCGCGAACATGCTCCCGAACGAATCCGGGCACGCCGTCGCGTTCGCCGGCTGCTGCGTGATCTCGGTCCCCTGCACAAACGTCACGAGCGCCGGATCGCTGATCACCGTCCCGCACGAGTTCGACACGATCACCCGGTACAACCCGTCACGCCCGTTCCCGCACGTCGCCTGCCCCACACGCAGCTGGCTCTTGTTCACGCCCTCGTAGTCCCACTCCCCGCCGTACGGGAACCCCGAGCACGCTTCCGTCAGATTCAGCCACTGACCCGGGTTCTGCGGGTCCTCACGCTGCCACGTGTACGTCATCGGCCACGTGCCCGACGCGAACACGTTCAACGCCACCCCGAACGGCGTGTACTGCGTCGACACGCTGTCCAGCGGTGACAACGCGATCCGCGGCTGGTCGCACGCGATCGGCCCGCCGTTCAGGTACACCACGCCGTGATTGCCCGTGAACAGGCCCAGCTCCTGCGGCGTGCACGTCGTCGCCGCATCCTGCACGCTCACGGAAATCGCGTTCCCGTCCGCGCTCAACCCACGCGCCGCCGTGAGCGAGAACCCCGGACGCAGAATCGGCGATCCCGCATCCACCGAAGCGATGTACGCCATCAAGTCCATCGGCACGCCGTCGTTCACGTCCGCACGCCAGATGATCGCGCGGCTGAAGCCATCAAAGAACCCGCCGTACCGCGCCGTCCCCACGACCGTCGCGCCATCGTCGCTCACCGCGGAGACCGAAAGCCCGGTCAGGGGCACGATGTTGATCCCGTCGTTGAAGTCCACCGGCTTCCCAAGGTTCTGCGGCAGCCACGTGTTGTCCGGCTGCCGGGTCCACTTCACAATCACCGAGCCCTCGACCCCGAAGTTCGGCTGCGCGAAGTTCTGCCCCACCACGCCCACGATCGCCGTCCCCGCCCCGTTCACCGGGTAGTTCGAGAACGCGTTCGAAAGATCGTCGATCAGCGTCTGCACGCCGTTCGTCCACACGCAGATGCGGCGGCCGACACCGGGCCCAAACTCCGGATCAATGATCTCGCCGTAGTCATACCCCGTAATCACCGTGCCATCGTTGTTCACCGAGTCCGCACGCGACGTCGTCGTCCCCGGCTGCACCGGCAGCCGCGACACCACACCCGTCACCCGATCCGTGATGAACGCCTCCAGATCGCCGCACAGCCCAAAAGACGGAGCGCCGCTCGAGTTCACCAGCGGCGACGTCCACGCCCCGCCCACGATGTACCGCCCGTTGCCCGAAAGATCGTTCGCCGAGCTCGTGCTCGAGTCGCACCTCGTCCCGCCGTAGAACCGCCCCGTCGCCGGATCCTGAATCCGCTCGATCGACCCCGCGTTCACCCATCCCGTCGCGCTCGTCCAGCTGTGCGCGATGTACGGAACCGAGCACGGGCTCGGCGGCGGCAGCGGCTCGCCCGGCGTGCAATCGCCGAACGCGCAGTACCCCGCGAAGCAGTTCAGATTCCCCCAG
>JBIKMF010000227.1:0-6883 GCA_044359425.1 Phycisphaerales bacterium | reverse complement strand
GCCGCACACCGGCAGAGATTCCGAGAGCACCATGTCGTACCCGTGCCGCCCCACCACCACGCCCGCAAGATCCAGGTCTCGCAGCATGATCGCCACCGCCGGGCTCAACGCCACCACACGCGGCCCCTGCGGCGCGACCTTCGCCTTCTTCCGGCATCCCGCAAGGAGGACTCCGAGCCCAAGCAGCACCGCAGCCCGCCGTGAAATGCCTGCACTCATCGCGTCGCCCCCTCTGTGAACGCCGATCTCACCCGATCCCTCAGCTCCGCGATCTGCGCGTCCGACAGGAACACGAACGGCCACGTGCGATCCCACGCGCCACGCCCGCCCTTCGCAGCATCCGCCAACTGCCGCCCCTGCTCCGCCATCTCGCTCAACCGCACCGAATGCCGCTCCCGATACGCACGCAGCAGCGAGTGCATCGCACGGTACGCCTCGCGTCGTTCGCCCCCCGACGTGGCGCGCACCCGCTCGAGCAACGCCGCCTTCTCCCGCGCCGCCGCCTCATCTCCGAGCACCGCCGGATCGTGCCGCGCCCGCTGCGCCCGCCACACCGCCGCGTCCGCGCCCCGCGAATCCATCGCTGGAGGCGCACCCATCGGTCGCGCGTAGCACGTCGCCGTCACCACCGCCGACGGAGCGAGTTCCACACCAAGCCACTCACGCATCCACTCCTCGGTGATCGCGTCGTACACGCCGCCTCCCAAGCCGTGAATGAACATCTCGCACCCCGCCGCCCGCAACACCGCCGTCATCATCAGCGCCCGTGGCAACACGACGCCCCCCGCGGCGGAGACCGTCGCCGCGTCGATCCCGCCCCCGGCGTTCACCACCCACAGCGGCAGCTCGACATCTCCCCGCGTCCGAAGCTGCCGAACGCCCGCCTCCGGGTGTCTCGCGGCGGCCGCGTTGTACGCGCCCACACACCGCGCCGCATCACCCCGCATCATCAACACCAGTTCGCGGAACAGTGCGGTCCGCGCGAGATCGCTCGCGTAGAGCACGTGCGGCTGCTCACCAAACGGCGACAGCAGTTCCCACGTCGCGAGCGTGAACTGCTTCGCGACCGAGTCCGCCGCGCACGCCCGTCCCAACTCCGTCGCCAGCCGCTGCAGCGCAGCCGACACCGACGCGCACATCGCATCGGCGGGTACCGCACCCGGCGCTGCCGGTCGGCGGTTCACTACAGGCACCGCGTTCCCGGTCGCTCCACCCACGCGCCACTCGCGCGAACTCCAGTTCGCCCCGGGATACCGGATCCGCTCGGGCGATCCCGTGTCCTGATCCACCACGACCCATGCCGCCGCCGCGCCGTGGGCCCGGGCCGCAGCGACCGTCGCGAAGTACTTCGCCAGAATCCCCGCGTGCCAGATCTCCGGCTGATGACCGGACATCACAACCGGCCCGTCGGGCAGCCCCAACTCGCGCCGGAACAGACCCGCCGCGGCCCGCAGCCCGTCACGATTGTCCAGCCCGCTCCCGCGCGCAGGCCGCCACTCGCTCGGCTGAGGAATGACCGTCAAGGTTTCAGCAGGCGCATCGTCCACGCGGGAGTGTACGAGCGACTCCAGGATCAGGAGCGGCCCGCCGAGGGACTTTGCCCCCACCCGCCAAACTCAGCACCCGCTGTCCCAGCGACCGAAGAAGTCGATCACATCGTCGCCGTCGACGCCCCCGTCGCCGTTGAAATCGGCTTCGATCAGGCCGCGGTCCCAGGCCGCGAAAAACTCGATCACGTCATCGCTGTCCACGCCGCCGTCGTCGTTGAAGTCGGCGCGGCAACCCACAACGCGGATGACAGCACGGGCGGAGGCGCGAGAGTCGAACTCGGTGAGCGCCCGGACGCTGATCTCACCCTCGGTGCGCGGGTCAACGATAATCCGCACCGAGCCGTCCGCGGCGCTATAGAGGTTGTCCAGAACCTCACCGTTCTTGTGCACGGCGATGATCGCGCCGGAGACCGGGGCACCCGTGAAGCTGAGGGCGCGGAGCACGATCTCGCGCCGATGCGGGGTGAGCTGCGCCGGAGCGACCAGCGTAAAGCGGCTGGGGTTTCCCGTGTACACCTTCATCTCGGGGTCACCGAGCAGAAGATACTGGTACCAGTTGCCGGCAACGTCGACGTCGGGGCCGAGCTCGGTCGCGGCGGCCAGCCACGCCGAGTTGAGGGTGTGCGAGAGGATCGCCGGAGAGCCTCCGTACAACGACTTGAAGAACGCGCGGGCAAACGCGTGGTTGCGCCCGGTGCCCGTTGTGCGGGTTGCCCCGTACGAGGCCACGGCGCCCCGACTGGTTTCCATCCATCGTTCGGCGTAGCAATCCCCCTGCTGATCGAGAGCGGAGTTGGTGCAGGCGACGTTGAGCACGATGGCGGGCAGGTTGGTGTTGGTCACGCCCGCGATCTGCGTAGTCCCGAAGTCGGCGCTGTTGAAGTCCCAGCCCGTCCACGCGAGGCTGCTGCCGTGCCCGCGGTACATCACGATGTGGCGGCCGGCCTCGATGTCCGTGGTAACGTTGGCGTTGGTGCCGGTCGTCGATGTCCCGGCGCGGAGGGTGAAGTTGGGCTGCGGGATGTACCCGGAGAACGCCGAGACGTCCTGCATGCACGCGATGTAGCCGTTGTCGACCTGGCGGTGCGCGATCAGTTCGATGTCGTCGTAGTACGTCGAGCTGGGCGGGTTGTCCTGGTAGGTAAGGATCTTGGTGACCTGCGTGGTCAGGTCGGTCTCGCTGTCCACGGAAAGCCGCCCGATCCACACGTCCGGCCAATCGCCCGCGTCCAAACACGCGTACACGTGGTCGGACGGCTTGCCGGAGCCCGGGGCTGTCGCAAGCGGGATATCCGTCACGTCACCGACCATCAGCACGTAATGGTCATCGCCGGAAGTGCAGGTATCGTGATACTCCTGGATCGCGCTCTTGATCTGCGCAACGGAGTTTCCGGTGGACTCGGTCGTTCGGATCACCACGTTGAACCCGCGTTCTCGCTTCTGCTGCGCGAGCGGCTCGATCTCCTCCAGATACCGCTGCGGAGTCAGGATCAGGTAGCAGCCCTTGTACGCCATGAAGTTCGGCTGCACGTGCTCGGCGAGCGCCGCCCAGTTGTCCACTCGAGAGCCGAGGGACGACGCGGTACGCCGGGTCATTGGCACGCGCGGGAGCGGCGCGCCGTCGTGCGGGATCTCGACGCGCAGCCGGTTGCGGATGGTCATCCTCCGTGTGGAGGGGACGTAACGGAACGGGTTCACCTGTACAGACTGGACCTTCAAACCCATGAACTCGCTCGCCGCCGGCCCGACCACCGAATCGGCCGCGGGGTACGGCGCCCGGGAGAGATACGCCGCGCCGTCCTGGGTGAATGGAACCACGGGGAAGTGGCCGGGTTCTTCGATGGCCTCGGGCTGCGTGGGGTACACCAGGATGCCGTCAACGTCCGTCGACTCGAGCACCGTGACGACAGGCTGGCCCACCCCCGGCGCATTGGTCGGGATACCCACGAGCATGCCGAGAATCGGCAACCCGGGCTTGCCGTCGACCCGCAGGAGTGCCTCTTCGTCCTCCGGGAGCGAGACCTTCTGGAAGGTCCCCACTCCGGGAACGATCACCTGCTCGACGTAGTAGCCGGAGAGCGAAATGTTGAAGACGGTGCGATCTTCAGTGCTCGCGCCCCGATCAACCGCGATGCTGGTAGGTGATCCCGGCGCGGCTCCGTTGAAAGCCACCCACACACGACCCGTCGCCTGACCGAACGCCGCGGGCGCGGACGCGGTGAGCGCACTCATCATCAGCAACGCCCGAACCGCACGTGACATCTCGCCTTTCATGAACCAACTCCCTTACGGCCGCTTAGGACCGGTGATTGACCCCTGACTCTGTTCACAACGAAGAGCGGAGCGGGGGCTGCCGGGAGCTAGAGAATCTCGGAGGTGGCTCTGGCCTCAGGCCAAAGAATGCCGCGAGCGTCCCCGCTCGCAGATTGAGCATGGGAGGGCACTCGCATGTGTGCCGGGCTCGGGGCGAGGGCATAATGCCCGAGCCGGGCGTCTTTCAGCAGCCTATGTCCCAGCGGCTGAAGAAGAAGATCACGTCGTCGCTGTCGACACCTCCATCGAACGTGAGGTCCGCGGGGAGGCGCCCAGAGTCCCAATCAGCGAAGAAGTCGATCACGTCGTCGCTGTCGACGGCGTTGTCGTCGTTGTAGTCGGCGATGGGGTCGACGATGATGACGGCCGGGCGGGTCGGGAACGAGCCGCAGGAGTCGGTGACGAGGCAGTCGTAGAGGCCGGCGTCTTCGCACTCGGTGGGGTCGACGCGGAGCGTGTTGGTGGCGGTGCCCGTGAATCGGCCGCCGAAGCCTTCCTGAATCGGGATGTACTCGCCTTGCTGGTTCCGCTTGCGCCACTGGTAGGCGATCTGGCCGTCAGGCTGGCCGGTCGTCGCGCTGACCGGGAAGTCGAGCGGACGGCCCGAGAGCACCGTGATGCTCGGCGGTTGCTGAACGATCGTGATGCTCGACGAGCCGAACGCGATGGTTCCGTCCTCGGCCTGAACGCCGCTGCTCACGCCGCGGCCGGCCACGATGTTCGTGATCGGCAGGGTGAGGTCGCACGCGTAGATCGCGATACGGCCGCCGGCGCCAGCGCCCCAGGAGCCCGAACCCGCCGCGCCGCCGTTGGCGGCGATAGTGCCGTTGCCCACGAGGCGGCTGGCTTCGATCAAGATCGCCCCACCCGAGCCCGCGCCCGCGGGGCCCGAACCCGCGGTGCCGTTGCAGACGATCGATCCGTTCAATGACATGGTGTTGCCAACGCTCAGTCTGAGAGCGCCGCCACCCGTGCCGCCAGGCTGTCCAACGTAGTTCCCGCCGCCGCTTCCCGGCTCCGTGGGGTTCGTGAGCGAGCCGTAGGCCAACCCGCCGGCGAAGGGTCCGGCAGTGGCCCCCTGGCCACCGTGCCCGGCGCCCGCGGCACCGAAGCTCCCGTTCGTGCTCGCGGTGCCCCTTCCGGGTCCTTGGTCCGTGAGGAAGCCGCGTGCGGTGCACTCGATGGTTGATCCCGCATCGATCGTGGCGTTCCCGCCGACATCGAGATTCTGGTAGAGGCCCGACGTCCAAAGGAGCGAGTTCCCGGTACCGGAAAGGCTGAAGTTGCCGAGGACACGGTTGTCGCCCGGTGGCAAGCGAAGCCTGGAACCGTTCGCGAGCGTCAGGTTGCCCGGCACGTCGAGGGGTGCCTCGAGCGTGAGGCCGGAGTTGTTGGTGACGCCGATGCTGCCCGGGAAGACGACGGGTTGAGCGAACGTAAGGTTCGACCCAGCATCGGCAGAGACGTCGCCGATCAGGTTGACCAGTTGATCGAACTGCGCCGTCACCCCTCCCGTGAGCGCTACCGGCACGTTGAGCTGCGTGAGCTGCGTGAAGCGCCCGTTGCACCCGTTGCGGCTGACGAGCGTGTTGATGGCGGGCAGGTCAATCGTGGTGAGCGCCGCGGGAGGAGCGCCGTTGCCGCCCGCATCAAGGACCACGTCGGGCAGCGCCTGCGCCGAGGGCTTGATGTAAATCGTTCCCGACGCGCCGCGGTTGGGCAAGCTGGAAAGACCGCCGGTGGCCCGGAGCGCGCCGGTGAACGTTGACGAGTTCGAGTAGACAGCGATCCGGCCGCCCGAGCCGCCGCCCCAACCGCCGGCGCCATCTCCTCCGTTGGCCGCGATCGATCCGCTGCCCGCGAGCAAGTTGGTAGTGATCCACACAGAACCGCCCGAACCAGAGCCCGAGGCGCTCACGCCGCTGGTCCCGTTGCAGGTGATGGAACCGTTGAGGAGAAGCGTGTTGCCCACCACCAGACGTACGGCACCGCCGCCGCTGCCCGCGGGGTTGCCGACGTAGCTTCCGCCGCCGCTTCCCATCTCGATCGGCTGGGTGATCGATCCGTACGGAGCCCCGCCCGCGAAGGCGTTCTGCGCATCCGCGCCACGGCCCCCGTGCCCGGCACCACCCCCGCCGAAGCTGCCATCGGTGCTGTTCTCTCCAGTGCCGGGGCCTTGGCCGGAGCCGAAGCCGCGGCCGTTCAAGTTGATGGAGGATCCCGAATCGATTGTGAAGCTGCCCGCGACGGTGAGGGCTTGGGCGACGCCGCTCGCGAACTGGAGCACGTTGCCGGAACCAGTCAAGGCCAGGCTGCCCTGGATGCTCGCGGCCCCGCCGGCGAGCTGCATGAAGGAACCGTTGGTGAGCGTCACATCGGAGGGGAAGTTCACCGGTTGGGTAAAGACCAAAGAAGAACCGTTCGTGACGGAGACGTTCGCGGGGATGACGACGGCCGGGTTGAACGTGAGGCTCGAGCCGGTGTCAGCGGAGATGTCGCCCAGCACGTTGACGAGCTGATCGAACCGCGCGGTTACGCCTCCCGTGAGCGCCACGGGTACGTTGAGCTGCGTGAGCTGCGTAAACCTGGCGTTGCACCCGTTGCGGGTGACCAGCGTGTTGATGGCGGGAAGATCGATCGTGGTGAGCGCGGCGGGAGGAGCGCCGTTGCCGCCCGCATCAAGGACCACGTCGGGCAGCGCCTGCGCCGAGGGCTTGATGTAAATCGTTCCCGACGCGCCGCGGTTTGGCAGGCTGGAAAGACCGCCAGTGGCCCGGAGCGCGCCGGTAAACGTTGACGAGTTCGAGTAGACGGCGATCCGGCCGCCCGAGCCGCCGCCCCAGCCGCCGGCCCCATCTCCTCCGTTGGCCGCGATCAATCCACTGCCCGCGAGCGAGTTGGTAGTGATCCACACAGAACCGCCCGAACCAGAGCCCGAGGCGCTCACGCCGCTGGTTCCGTTGCAGGTGATGGAGCCGTTGAGGAGAAGCGTGTTGCCCACCACCAGACGTACGGCGCCG
>JBIKMF010000333.1:0-4795 GCA_044359425.1 Phycisphaerales bacterium | reverse complement strand
CGGAGATCGGGCAGGAACTGCCGGCGTTGGGGGCGTTGATCGACCAGCACACGGTTGACGGGGTGAAGCCGCCGGTGTCGTTGTTCGGGCACGCGGACCCGGTGGGTGACGAGGAGTACAACAAGAAACTGAGCGGCCGCCGGGCGAAGGCGATGTACGCGTTGTTGTGTCGCGACGTCGACAAGTGGGAGGAGCTTTACACGCAGCCGCTCGGGGGGGACAACTGGCAGACGCTGCGCGCGGTCGACGTGATGCTGTATGCGGTCGGGTACGGCGCGAGCGTTGAGATGGTGAAGAAGTTCCAGAGCGACCACGGACTGACGAGCGACGGGGTGGTGGGGCCCAACACGCGGAAGGCGTTGTACCGCGCGTATATGGATGCGTTGTGTCCCTTCACGGTGGAGAAGAAGGACTTTCTGGGCGGGGGCGTGGACGCGAAGGGGAAGGGGGATTACCAGGGGTGTTCGGAGTTCAATCCGCTCCTGGTGTTCTCGAAGGACGAGGAGAAGCTGTACGCCTCGAATCCGAACAAGACCGCGCGCAACGAGGCGAACGCGCCGAATCGCCGCGTGCTTGCGTTGCTTTTCAGGCCGGGTGTGATGGTGACGCCGGACGCGTGGCCGTGTCCGCGCGCGGATGAAGGGTGCGCGGGGTGTCGCAAGCGGTTCTTCGTCGAGGGCGACGCTCGTCGCAGCCCGACGGATGAGCGGCGGTTTGCGCACGAGACGGACGACACGTTCGCGTGCCGGTTCTATCACATTCTGACGCACAGGTCGCCGTGCGAACGGCCGCTGGGCGACACCGGCGACCCGCGTGGGGACGCGGAGGGGAACGACGAGCCCGAGGTGATCGACATCGATCAGCTCGAGGAGCTCACGCGTGAGGACCTTGTTTCGCGAGGATTGATCGCGGAGGATGAGCCGGCGGTCGCTGCTGATGAGGCGCAACCGCAGGGCGTTCAGGGAGCGCAGGGGCTGGTCGGGGGAGCAAACCCCGGCAGCACGCTCGTTCCGATCACGCAGCCGAAGAAGAAGCCGGCGGGGTTGCCGGCGATCCCGCCGCGACACGGCCCGGACAAGCCGGTGGTGGACATCGGTTATCTGAAGGATCTGAACGACGGGAAGTACGAGTGGAAGGGCGCGTACAAGGCGGACCGTTCGGGCTTTGCCGACGAGAAGCTGGACGGACTGCTGCAGCAGATCGGGAAGTGGTGGTTTGACGGGGGCCAGCAGCCGCTGGACACGACGAAGTTCGACGGGGGCGAGGGGTTTCGCCCGGTGGACGCTTCGGGTTCCGGTGGTGGGGACACGAACAGCAAGGACATCGAGGGGCTGCCGGCGTGGCTGCCGACGATGCAGGCGCGGCTGATCGGCGTGAGCAAGAAGGAGTTCAAGGGGGAGCTGAAGCCGTATCTGCAGGGGACGAACCGGCTGATCCAAGCGTTCCTGAACACGTGGGTCAAGACGTTGAACGGGGACGTCCACGCGAGTCTGGAGGAGTTCTTCTACCACGTGGGCAAGAGCGAGACGAACGGGCAGTCGTCGATTCTCGGCGGGTACACGGGCGCGGCGGACTGGTGCGCCCAGGCCTCGTCGGGGGCGTTTGCGCGCGGGCTGTTCCGGTACGGGGTGGCGTTCGCGGCTGCCGCGGTGCCGGGCGTGAACGAGAGCGAGCAGACCAAGTATCCGATTCTGCTGACGAAGTTCAACGGCCGCTTCACCAAGTGGGCGCAGAAGACGGACAAGAATCGCAAGCTGGTGAACGTGATAAAGCCGGGGACGCCGGCCGAGCACAAGAGCTTGAAGCTGACACCGGGCGACATCATCACGATCGTGAATGGTGGACGATCGGGCCCGCTGAGCGGGCACGTGGCGACCGTGATCAAGCAGGTGCCCGCGAATCCCACGAGCGACGAGCCGGGAACGCTGTTGGACACCATCTACATTGTGTCGGGGAACGCCGGGGGCGCCGCGAACAAGGAAGGCTCGGTCCGCGTGGAGCAGATCCAGCGCGAGATGCCGCCGGCCGCGGAGGATTACAACTACGAGGAGATCGCGGGCGTATCCAACAGCTACGGGATCGCGAAGTCACGGATTCCGCAGCTTGAGAAGGAGATCGCGATTCTCGACATCGCGATACCGCTGCTGAAGCTGAAGCAGGCTCCGGCGGATGAGATCGCGGCCCGTGAAGCCGAGCGAGACAAGAAGAACAAGGAACTCGCCGAGCAGAAGCTCAAGATGGAGACGGCGGTCAAGAAGGCGGAGGAGAAGAACCTGCCCCTGAACCGCGAGGACAGCCGTTTCAAGTCGGGCAAGCACGCGCCCAAGGACCGCGGGCGATCGTGGCTCGTGAGCTTCTATCGCTCGGGTCGACTCGACGCCAAGAACCGGCGGCAGGAGATTCTCGCGGGCGGCGACTCGGAGATGCAGTCGGGCAAGCGCCTCGATGAGATGACCGAGAAGCCCAAGGAGTGGGACCCGCAATGACACGCTACACAGTCAATCAAGGCGACCACCTGACGTCCATCGCGGATTCCTTTGGTTTCCGCGACTACGCGGTGATCTGGAATCATCCAGAGAACGCGGGGGTGAAGGAACTGCGGGGCGACCCGAACGTGATCGCGCCGGGCGATGAGCTCGTGATCCCGGATCCGCAGACCAAGGAAGAGTCGTGCGCGACGGAGAAGCTGCACCGCTTCCGCGTGCACACGCGCCAGCTCAAGCTGCGCCTGCGGCTGCTGGACGTGAACGATGAGCCGCTTTCTGATCTTCCGTGCACGCTGTGCGTCGAGAACAACACGTACGAGACGAAGTCGGATGCGGAGGGGTACGTGGAGACGGTGATCCCGCCGAGCGCGGAGCTGGGGTGGATCCGCGCGAGCGACGCGTCGCGTGGGGTTGCGCTGGACGAGCGGTTCGCGATCGGGCACCTGGACCCGATCGAGATGATGACGGGCGTGGCGACGCGGCTGTCGCACCTGGGGTACGACGTGGGCGAGGATCTCGATGCGCCCGACGCGGATCTGCTGCTGCTGGCGATCGAGGAGTTTCAGTGCGACAACGACCTCGACGTGACGGGGGAGGCCGACGATCCGACCCGTGCGAAGCTCTTGGAGCTGCACGGCGCGTGAGCGGCTGAAACGGGCTGAAACACCGGCTGGGAGCGGTTACATCGGGCCTTGCGGGGGTGG
The DNA here is from genome assembly GCA_044359425.1 of Phycisphaerales bacterium. Lineage (GTDB taxonomy): Bacteria > Planctomycetota > Phycisphaerae > Phycisphaerales > UBA1924 > JBEIUO01. The sequence goes on along the minus strand of JBIKMF010000333.1, from coordinate 1,605 downwards.
TTGGTGTGATTTGGTGAACCCCGGCGGCTTTCCGATTCGTGCGCCGTCCCCTACAGTTGCGGGCACGAACCGAAACCGACTTCCCGGAGACACCGCCATGGCGATCAACGTTCGCGAGATCCTCGGACCCGATGCCGACAAGCTGCTGGGCTACGAGAGCAAGACCGTCAACAAGAGCAAGCTGCACCTGCCCGGCCCCGACTTCGTGGACCGCGTGCTCGGCCCGAGCGACCGCCCGGTGTCGGTGCTGCGGAACTTCCAGACGATCATGAACACCGGCCGCCTCGCGGGCACCGGGTTCGTGAGCATTCTGCCCGTCGATCAGGGCATCGAGCACTCCGCGGGCGCGAGCTTCGCGCCGAACCCGGAGTACTTCGACCCCGAGAACATCGTGAAGCTGGCCATCGAAGGCGGCTGCAACGCCGTGGCGAGCACGCTCGGTGTGCTGGGCTCCGTGGCCCGCAAGTACGCCCACAAGATTCCGTTGCTCGTGAAGTTCAACCACAACGAGATGCTGACCTACCCGAACATCTTCAAGCAGAGCTACTTCGGCAGCATCCGCCAGTGCTACGAGATGGGCGCGATGGCCGTGGGCGCCACCGTGTACTTCGGCAGCGAGGACAGCCGCGAGGAGATCGCGTACGTCAGCGACATGTTCGAGGAGGCGCACTCCTACGGCATGGTGACGGTGCTGTGGTGCTACACGCGGAACAACGCGTTCAAGATCAAGGGCGCGGACGGCAAGAGCGTTGATTACCACGCTTCGGCCGATCTCACGGGCCAGGCCAATCACCTCGGCGTGACCATCAAGGCCGACATCATCAAGCAGAAGCTCCCCACCAACAACGGCGGCTACGCGGCCCTCAACAGCGGCGGCAGCAGCTACGGCAAGTGGGACAAGCGCGTGTACACCAACCTCTGCGGCAGCGACGAGGCCGGCAACGGTGGCCACCCGATCGACCTCTGCCGTTACCAGATCCTCAACAACTACATGGGTCGCGCCCCCCTCATCAACTCCGGCGGCGAGAGCAAGGGCGCCGGCGACCTCCAGGAAGCCGTGTACACCGCCGTCGTCAACAAGCGGGCCGGCGGCATGGGCCTTATCTCCGGTCGCAAGGCCTTCCAGAAGTCCATGAAGGACGGCGCGGCACTCCTGCACGCCGTGCAGGACGTCTACCTCGACAAGGGCGTCACCGTCGCCTGAGTCCAAGCCTCGCCGGATCGATCGCCATACCCCGCGGCCCTCGCACCACGCGAGGGCCGTTTCGTTTTTCGTCGGTGCTCAGCAGCCGCTGTCCCACGCGCCGAAGAAGACGATCACGTCGTCGGCGTCGACGCCGTTGCTCCCGTCGACGTCCGCCGCGGCATCGCCCGTGTCCCACGCGCTGAAGAACGCGATGACGTCGTCGCTGTCGTCGTCGCCGTCGCGGTCGAAGTCACCCACGCACAGGGGCGCGCGGTCGCTGCGCCACGCGCGGACGCCGTTGAGGTCCGCCATCACCAGCGTGCCGTCCGCGGCGAGCGCGGGGCCGCCGTTGTTCTGGTTCACCAGGTTCACGGTGAACAGCAGTTGCGACAGGTCCTGCGAGAACGCCCAGAGGCGGC
>JBIKMF010000226.1:0-6902 GCA_044359425.1 Phycisphaerales bacterium | reverse complement strand
GTCGTACGTCGGCATGTTCGCCGACTCCATCGTCGTGCCGCTGGCCCAGAAGGTCGCGTTGGGCTCGATGATGTGCCGCAGCCGATGCACGTCAAACAGCCGCGAATCCACGTCCTCGTACACCCGCTGGATCGTCGTCGAAACCCGAACACCCGCCGCCGACCAGAACCGCGCCGAGTCCGAGTTGTCCGGCGCGTAGTCATCGAACTCGCGGTCGTACGCCGTCGCCCTCGCCACCACGAACGGATTCAGCTTCAGCGGCCCGGCGTTCGTCGTCACGTTCAGCTCGTGGCGCGTATCCGCACGCAGCAGCCCCTCCTCATCCAGCCCCCGAGCCCGCAGCGCGTCGCCCAGCTTCTCGTCGAAGTTCACGCCCAGGGCACGCTGCGACAACGTGTTGTTCGTCAGCCCGTGATCCCGCGCATCGACCTCGTCGAAGTTCATGAACAGGTAGCCGACGCGATACTCCGAGAAGTACGTCAAGAGCCCCGGCTTGGACTTCATCAAGTCGTCCGCCAGTCGCGAGTAGAACAGCTCCGGCGCCTTCGTCACCGAGTACCCCCTGCTCTGCAGCAGGTACTCGTTCGCGATGAAGTCGTTGACCGATCCCTTCACCTCAGCAGTAAGCAGCGTGTTCGCGTCGATCCGCCGCGCCGCCAGCCGATTCGTGAACTCCCGCCGCGTCTCACCAAGCCCCTCGAAGAACGCGTCGATCACGGCCTCGTCGCTCAGCACCGCGACCTCGGCCAACATCGTCCACTTGTCGTCGAGCTTCTGCCGGTGCTCGCCGATCAACACCCCGCGGAACTCGCCGTCGCGGTTGATCTCCGTGCCCGGCTTCATCACGTCGATCCCGCGGTCGCTCATCAAGCCCCACGCAAAGAGCGAGCCATCCGAGTTGTCCGTCTCCCACCCAAGCCGCGTCCCCAGCCCCAGCCCACGCTCAACGAAGAAGTCCGCCAGCAAGTCCGCCTGGAAACGCTTGTTCTTCTCGAGACCCACCAACGCGTAAATGTCCAGCGTCGTCCGCAGCGCGGCACCCGAGCCCGAGAAGTTCTCGACCCGGAAATCCTTGATCACGAACTGCTCGGGATCCCCGCGGTAATGCGGCCAGTAGAACACCGGCACCCCCGCCACGCGCGTCACCACCCCCGTCGCGTCCACCATCATCTTCGTCGTCGGTTGTGTCGCGACCTTTTCCCCCTTCTTCGGCTCCTGCACCGTCTCCCGCGTGATCGTCACGCTCGACACACCGATCGACAACTCCGGATCAAAGAACGCCGAGTTCGTCAGGCTCGCGTTCTTCGCCGTGAACTGCGCCGCCGCCTCCTGGTGAATTGCCTTCGCCCGCACATACAGCGGCAGCTTCCGGTTCTCGTCAAACGTCCAGAACACCGCGTCCACCGAAACCGCCCGGTTCGCCTTCACGTCGTAGTACATCTCCGGCCCGCGGATCGTGTACTTCCCGTCCGTCGCCTGCACATCCCCCTCGAGGTACAGCCCACGCACCGACTCCGCGCCAAACTGCGTCGCCTGTGCCCCCTGCCCCGGCTCGAAGAAGATCACCGCCCGCTGCGCCGACATCTGCAGCACCCGCCCCATCGGCTCCGTGTACTGCACCACCACGCCCCCCGTCGCGAGCAACTGGCTCTCCGTCTCCCCGGAGATGAACGTCAGGTTCTGCGGCGAGATCGTGATCACCCCGCGCGACGAGAAGATCGGTGCCCGCCCGCCCGTCCCAATAGCCCCGCCCCCATCCGCCGCGGCGCCCGTCACCGCAACCGTGTTCCCCGCCCCATCCGCCCGCACGCCGCCACCCCCCGTGGCACCGGTCGTGGCTCCTGTCGTGGCTCCCGCGGTCGTACCAACCGCCGCTCCCCCCGTCGCTCCACCCCCAGCAGCACCAGTCCCCGCCACGGCCGGCTTCGCCCCCGTGCCCTCCGAAGGTCTCGCCGAACCACCGCTCCGCCCACCACCCCCCGACGAAGCCGTCGAGCCCCCACCCCGCCGATCCGGCTCGCGCTCCCCAGTCCGTCCCCCGTCCCGCTCCTCATCCTGCCGATCCTCGCGCGCAACCCGCACCGGCCGCGGCTCCGGCGGTGGCATGTACGGCTCCGGCAACCCCGCGTCGCGCCGCGCCGCCCGCTCCGCGATCCGCTGCGGCTTCACCCGCTCATCCAGCAGTGGCGTCCGCGCCACCTGCTCCGCCGCCGCCGCCGTCGCGGCAGCCTGCGGATTCGTCTCCCGCAGCAGCGCCTTCGCAAACTCCTTCTCCGCCAGCTTCAGAAACTCCGCCTCCGCCTCCCGGTCGCTCCCCGCGGGCGATTCGTTCTTCACGAGGTCCGCACGCAGCTTCACCCCGTCAACCGGGATCACAACCGCCTTCACCGGCAACTGCCGCGCCGTAAACGTCGCCCCCGCCACCGACTCGTCCGCTCCACCGAAATCGTCGAGAAACACGAAGATCTGCTGCGCACCCGCGATCGTCGACGGCTGCATCCACACCGCCGCCCGACGCGCCCGCAGGTCGTACCCCGCGATCCGCACGCGAACGTCCCCGTAGAGCGCCAGCCGCTGACACCCGCCCTCGTCGAACGCGAACGCCCGCACCGCGCTGAACTCAACCTCTCCGCGCGCAGCGCCCTGCGAGAACCGCACCCCCGCGAAGTCCTTCCCCGTGTACGTGCCGACGTCCTGTCCGCAGGCAACGCCTGCCAACAACGTCAACACCGCGGCGGTGAGAGTGTGCGCGAGTTCTATCCGCCGCGGGGGGCGCTTCCTGGCCATGGTGGCAATGCTATCGGAACCGCGGGCCGCCCGCCACCGGGCCGCCCCTCTATCCGTCAGTCACCCCACACGTTCACCGAGCGGGCACGCAGAATCTCCGAAGGCTGGTTCAGCGGCGGGTTGGCGAGCCCGGATGTTCCATCGGCCCCATTCCCGTGCGCCATGGGGAAGTGATCCCCCTGCCAGCTATTCGGATAGTTCGGGTCGTCGATCCCCAGGGCCGCCTTCGTCGGAAACAACGGCCGGAACGTGTCGCACATCACCGCCAACTCGTTCGTGTACGTCGCCCCGATCGACTTCTCGATCGTGCCCGGGTGCGGCCCGTGCGGAATCCCCTGCGGGTGCGAGGTGACCGAACCCTGCTCGATCCCCTTCCTCGCCTTGTAGTTCCCCTCGACGTAGTACAGCACCTCGTCGCTGTCCAGATTGCTGTGGTTGTACGGCACCGGGATCGCATTCGGATCCCAGTCCAGCATCCGCGGACAGAACGAACAGATCACGAAGTTGTGCGCCTCGAACGTCTGGTGAATCGGCGGCGGCATGTGCAGCTTGCCCGTGATCGGCGCGAAATCGTCGATGTTGAAGATGTACGGGTAGTAGCACCCGTCCCAGCCCACAAGGTCGAGCGGGTGGTACGGGTAGATGTACGAGTGGACCAGGTCCCGAGCCTTGATGCGGACCTCGAACTCGCCCCGCTCGTCGAACGTCAGCGGGAACTCCGGTGTCCTTAGGTCTCGCTCGCACATCGGCGAGTGCTCGAGAAACTGCGCCGTGGACTTCGACATGTACCGCGGCGGCGGCCCGATGTGCGAGCCGTTGACCGTCTCGATCAGGAGGAACTTCCCGTACGGCATCTCCGCCGCCGTGTAGTTCTCCGGCCGCTTGTCGTCCGCCAACTTGTCAAACACGATCTGGTACGTCACGCCCTTGGGCAGGATGATGTAGTCCTTGGGCCCAAACTTCAGCGAGCCCATGAGCGTGTGCACCCGTCCTGATCCGAAGTGGATGAAGAGGCACTCATCGCCCTGGCCGTTCTTGAAGTGGTAGTTCATCGGCTCGGCCGGCACACAGGTCGCGATCTCGCAGTCGCTGTTGCCAAAGAGCACGACCCGCCCGGTGACGGGATCTCCCGAAGCCTTCTGGGCCGCGGTCTTGAGGTGGCGCATCCGCATCACCTCCTGCTCGACGTACACCACTTTCGTGGAGTACAGACGCTTCCAGCCGGTCACCTGGGTCGGCGGATGGATGTGGTACATCGTCGACGTCGGGCCGGAAAACCCCTCCGTTCCGAAGAGCTCTTCCGAGTACAACGCCCCGTCCGGTCGGCGGAACTGAACGTGGCGCTTCTTCGGAAGTGTGCCCAGCTTGACGTAAAACGGCATGGCGTGCTCCAAGGGTGCGTGCGGCGGAATCCTAAACCCCTCGCACCCACCCGACCACCCGCTCCCAAACCTCCGCTTCCACTCCCCAAAAAGCAAACCGGGGCCCCCCGCGGAGCCCCGGCTCTGGTTCGTCATCGCAGCAGGCGAATCACTCGTCGTCCACACCCATCTTCTTGTGGCCCTCGTCACGCATCTTGACCGCCTTCTCGAGCTCGGCCTTCGCCTCCTCCAACTTGTCGTCCAGCAACAGCGTCTCAACCTCGAGCAGCGTCTTCGTCAACGCCAGCATGTGCCGGCGGTAATCCTTCGCCATCTCCGCCTTCGCCTTCGCGTCCGCGCCCTTCTCCAGCACCTTGTCGCTCAGCTTCGCGCCCTTCGCCATCACGGCGCCACGCTGCATGTCGTTGATCATCTGAAGGTTCTCGTCCTTCTTCGACGCATCCGTGATCTGCGCACGCAGCGTCTTCAGCGGCCGCCCCATCGTCTTCATCGCCCCCTCAACACTCGCGCCACGCCCTTCGCCGCCCCGCCCGCCGCCCCCGCCACGCTCGCCCGGCTGCCCACCAGGCTGACCGCCCTGCCGCTGCCCAGGAGACTCGGGCTGGAACGACCACGCCAAACCCGCGGCAGTCGTCAAAACCAGGGCGGGAACCGCAAACGCGCGCATCATCTTCGAAGCCATCTGTGTACATTCCTTTCGTGTGGCGGCAACGCCGCTCGACCGATCATAACGAACCGCCCGCTCCCCTATTGCGGCACCCTCGTTCGACTTTCTCACACCACTTAGGTTCCCGTGAACTTCCTCCGCTCCAAACCCTTCGCCACCACCCTCCTCACCCTCGGTGCGCTTCTCGCTGCCCTCTTCCTCCTCTCCCTCTTCACCCTCCCGAAACTCACCCTCCCCGGCGGCCGCCAGATCTGGCTCCGCGGCGGAGAACTCGCCTGGGTCATCCCCACCGGCACCTACGCCACTCAGTTCACCGGCAGCCGCCGTATCGACTTCGAGATCTCCTGGAACTTGAGTTGGAAAGACTGGCAGCCGCGGCGCTTACGTCCCGCACGCCAAGGAACCTGGATCCAACGCTTCCACTGGTACCCCCTCGCGCCCCCCGCCCTCGCCTCGCTCGCCCTCGGCGCCGCCGCCCGCCTCCTCCGCCGCCGAAATCCCCCCTCCCTCTGCCCCGCCTGCTCCTACGACCGCTCCGGCCTACCCCCCTCCGCCACATGCCCGGAATGCGGCCAAACAGCCGCCTAGTATTCCTGTCCGACCGGAACTTGTGGTACTTTCCCGCACGAGCCTCACCGGCTCTTTCGAGGTGACGAGGTGGCAAGACTCGCCAGCGGCATTCCTCTGTCCGAAGACGCCCGAGCCCAGGCCAAACCGGCCTCGCTCCTCGGTCCTCTCATCGAAGCCACCAAGCCCGGCATCACCCGCTTGGTCACTGTCACATCCACCGTCGGCTTCGTGCTCGCCGCCAGCGCGCGAACCTGGAAGCTCACCGAGCTCCTCGTCATCGGCCTCTCCTGCATGGCCGGCACCGCCCTCTCCGCCGCCGGCGCCAACGCCATCAACCAGTGGATGGAAGCCGACCGCGATGCCCTGATGGATCGCACCCGCAACCGCCCGCTCCCCTCCGGCCGCGCGACCCCCTTCGCCGTCCTCTCCTCCGGCATCGCCCTCTCCGTCGTCGGCGTTCTCGTGCTCGCCCTGCTCACCAACTGGGTCGCCGCGGCAATCTCCGCCACCTGCGTCCTCGTCTACGTCTTCATCTACACCCCCATGAAGCCCCGCACCACGCTCTCGACCCTCGTCGGCGCGATCCCCGGTGCACTTCCGCCCCTCATCGGTTGGGTCGCCGCCGCCGAAGGCTCGCCCCTCGCCGAGCTCACCCGCTGGGGCGGCTGGTCGCTCTTCACCCTCATGTTCGTCTGGCAGATCCCGCACTTCCTCGCCATCGCCTGGATGTACCGCGACGACTACGCCAAGGGCGGCTACAAGGTCCTCCCCGTAGTTGAAGACGGCGAACGCCGCACCGCCTCCACCGTCATCCGGTGGACCCTCCTGCTCATACCCGCAACCCTCGCGCCCGCCTGGCTCCTCCCCGTCCAACTCGGCTGGGTCTACATCGCCATCGCCGGCGTCACCGCCGGCGTCTTCTGCACCCTCGCCTATCAACTCGTCCGCGGCCGCACCCGCGCCGAAGCCCGCGCGGTCTTCTTCTTCTCCATCGCGCACCTCCCGCTCATCATGGGCGCAATGGTCGTGGAAACCCTCGTCCGCGTCCTGCTCTGATCAGCCCTCAATCTCACTGAGCAACTTCGGAATCTGCTTCGACAGATTTTCGTTGCCATTCGCCGTGATCAGGATGTCGTCCTCGATCCGCACGCCCAGCCCCTCGTCCGGGAAGTACAGCCCCGGCTCGATCGTCGTCACCATCCCCGGCACGTACGCACCATCCGGCGTCGCGTCGTGGACATCCATCCCCAACTGGTGCCCGATCCCGTGGATGTAGTAGTCCTCAACCCCCGCCTTCCGGAACACCTTCCGTGACGCCTCGTCCACCTCGTGGATCAACGCGCCCGGTTTCGCCGCCTCAATCGACGCGATCTGCGCCTCGAGCACCAGCGAGTACACCTCGCGCTGCCGCGGCGTGAACTTCCCGTCGATCGGGTACGTCCGTGTGATGTCCGCGCAGTACCCGCCAAACGCCGCCGCCGCGTCGATCAGCAGCA
>JBIKMF010000225.1:0-6915 GCA_044359425.1 Phycisphaerales bacterium | reverse complement strand
CACGGCCTCGCGGAAGTACGGCTCGGCCTCGGAGAACTTCCCCTGGGACCGCAGCAGGAACCCCACGCTGTTGATGGAGGTGAACGTGTCCGGATGCTCCTCCCCCAGCACGCGGCGGCGCTTCTCCAGGGCCTCGCGCCAGTACGGCTCGGCCTCAGCGAGCTTCCCCTGGGCCTGCAGCAGGAACCCCATGTTGGCGATGGTGGTGAGCGTGTCCGGATGCTCCTCCCCCAGCACGCGGCGGAACTTCTCCATGGCCTCGCGGAAGTACGGCTCGGCCTCGGAGAACCTCCCGTAGGACCGCAGGAGGGCCCCCATGTTGCCGATGGAGATAAGCGTGTCCGGATGCTCCTCCCCCAGCACGCGGCGGCGCTTCTCCAGGGCCTCGCGGAAGTAAGGCTCGGCCTCGGAGAACTTCCCCTGGGACCGCAGCAGGAACCCCATGTTGTTGATGGAGAAGAGCGTCTGCGGGTGCTCCTCCCCCAGCACGCGACGACGGGTGTTTAGGGCCGATCCCTGCAACGGGAGCGCCGCGTCATAAAGGCCGATAGATTGATAGAGCGAGGCGACCGCCTGCCGCAGGCTGGCGTCCGTCGCGGGGTCGTCCTTGAACTGCTCGTCCATTGTCTTGATCGCGGGCCTGAGGATAGTGCGGTCGATCATGGCCGCTGCTGCGTCAGTCGCGTTCACCCGCACCAGTTCCTGTCGGAGCGCATCGACGCGTGTTGTGCGCTCGGCTTCCGGTACGCCGGCCTTTTCCAAAGCGGCAACAAAGCGCTCACGCACATCGGCCATCAGGTCGATGCCCGCCTTGGTCGTGTCGATGCTGCCGAGCATGCCGGCCTGGAAGTCGGAGACCTTCTTGAGCTGGTCGGCACGTTCCTTTTCCGCGTCACGCGCGGCGGTCGCGGCCACCTCGGCCTTGGTCGCCGCGTCAGCTCGCTCGTCGGCGCGGGCGCGCTGCTGCTCGGCCTCGGCCCGCTGCAAGCTCTCGCGTTGCCGGGCGGCGGCCTCACGCAGGCCAAACCATACCGAGACACTCGTGGCCGCGACCAGCGTCGCCGCGATCAGCGCCGCCGCACCAACCGCGCCTTTGTTCCGTCGCACGAACTTACGGACCTTGTAGCCGCTCGATTCAGGCCCGGCGATCAGCGGGCGATTGGCGAGGTAGTTCTGGACGTCGTCCGCCAGTTCGCTTGAAGAGCGATAGCGCTCCGAGCGGTCCTTGCGAAGCGCCTTGAGTGGGATCCACTCCAGCTCGCGCCGAAGGGTGGAGGCGAGATCTCCCACCACCGTCTGGCGTGCGGTTGCGACGGCGGTGTTGGCTTCGCCCAGCGTCGAGAGCCTGGCGCTCGGGCGGGGCGGCTCGGCCTCGCGGATCATCTTCTGGATCGCTGCGATGCCCGCGGCCCTGAGGACGTTTGAATCAAACGGCACCGCGCCCGTCAGCAACTCGTACAGGATCGCGCCTAGCGCGTAGACATCCGAACGCGTGTCGATGTCCTGCTCGGTGTTGTCGGCCTGCTCGGGGCTCATGTACTCGGGCGTGCCGATGAGCATGCCCCGGGCCGTGAAGATCGGCTGGTCTGTAAGCGGCTCGTTCAGCGCCTTCGCGATACCAAAGTCAATCACGACCGGACGGGCTTCGCCGTGGTCACCTTCCGTGACCAGGATGTTGCTCGGCTTGAGGTCGCGGTGGATGATGCCCTTCATGTGCGCGTGCTGCACGGCATCGCACACGATCACGAAGAGCTTCAGGCGTTGCTCGACGGTCATGCGGTGGGTGTCGCAGTACTCGGTGATGGGGGAGCCCTGGACGTGCTCCATGACAAAGAACGGGCGGCCGCCGCCGCGAGAGTCCATCGGCGTGGTGCCCGCGTCGAGGACCTTGGCCACGTTTGGGTGGCTCATCATCGCCAACGCCTGGCGTTCGGCCCCGAAGCGGGCGACGATGGCCTTGGAGTCCATGCCGGGCTTGATGATCTTGAGGGCCACCCGCCGCCGCACTGGCTCGCTCTGCTCAGCGAGGTACACAACGCCAAAGCCCCCCTCGCCGAGGATTTCGAGCACCTTGTAGTGGCCGATCATGTCGCCGGGATGATGCGTGACATCCGACGCAGACCCTGCAGTCATGCGCACAGTCGGTTGCCCCGCCGCGCCGGGGTCGAAGAAGGGAGTTGAAGCATCATCGGACATGGGGGCGCTCCTCGTAGATGGACGCCGGAGTGTAGCGATTCCCCGATTCGCGACACTGCTCGCCGCCATCCCCGCTCATCGTGCTGGGAATGCATGACCATCGCGACGAGCGGTTCCCATTCGGGCAGGCGGAGATGCGGAAGTGTCATAGATGTGCATTCGGCACGCCCTCTTCGCATTCGCGGCCAGACAATCGATCAAGATTCGGGATTCCATCCCAGGGGTCATCTCGATCAGCAACCGCTGTCCCAACGCCCGAAGAAAGCAATCGTGTCGTCGCCATCCACCCCGCCATCGCCCGTGAAGTCGGCGAGCAGGTCTCCCGCGTCCCACGCGGTGAAGAACCGAATCACGTCATCGCTGTCGACGCCGCCTGAGCAATCAAGATCCGCGGGGCACGCCCTGGTCCATTTCGCCGCATCGAACTCCCCGCTCAACTCGTAAGAGCTTCCGACGACCACCCGACCATCACCCGAGACTCCGAACGCGATGGCCCCAGGCCCCCCGAGGGTGCCGAGATTCACCGACCCCTCCGAGGCGGTCCAGCGAAAGGCTCTGGTCTGGTTCGAAGGGTTTCGAACCTCTCCGACCACCACGCTTCCATCTGCCGAGACACCCCAGGCGAGCGCATATTGCTGAAAACCCGGTAAGTAAGGCAGCAGCGTTAACCCTCCAGAAGCAGACCACCGAAAGGCCCGGTACCTCGACTCGGCAACAATGAAGGCCCGACCGACCACGACCGACCCGTCCGCCGAAACCGCCGTCGCGTTCGAATCCACGTTGGCAAGCCCAGGGATCGGTTGCATCCCGCCCCCGGCTGTCCAACGAAACGCCCGCTCCGAGCCATTGGCATTGGTCGACCACCCGACAACCGTCGATCCGTTTGAGGAGACGCCCACCGCTTCCGAAAACGTCCCGCCCAGCGTGCCAAGGTCCTGCATTCCTCCCGAAGACGCTCTGCGGAACGCGTGAATCTCCCCCGTACCGAGCTCTGCCTTGCCCGCGATCACGGTGCCCCCCGATGAAATCGCGTAAGCCCAGGAACTCAGGCCCCCAAGCGTTCCCAGGTCCTGCATTCCACCCCCCGGCACCCATCGGAAGGCCCGCTGATTTCCGCTCGAGTTGGTGGATTCGCCAACCACGACACCGCCGTCGCCAGATGTCTCGTGCGCGAAAGACCAACTAAAGGTCCCAAACGCTCCCAGCTCCTGTAACGGTCCGTTCCCGACCTTCCGGAATGCTCGTCGCAAACCCCCGGCAGTCTCAGCCCATCCCACAATCACCTGGCCATCACCCGATACACCCAAAGCCTCTGAGTACGACCCCCCCAGCGTGCCGAGGCCGACCAGGTCGTCGCACTGCTGAGCGCTCGCCGCAGAAGCGGAAACGGCAATCACCGCCATCATCGATAGCACACGCCTCGACCCGCTTCGCGCCCGAACATTCGATGAATTCATCTGCATATCATTCCTCTCGTTTCGTACTTGTGATGCTCAACCGAGCGGAGTGGCCCGTCGAAACGTGGACATTCAGCACGGTGCTTCCAACAGGCAAGCTCACGGCCCCTAGCCGAACCCGCGAAGTCTATCTCCGCAGAATCGTCGGAAGCGCACACGTCAGCAAACCTTGGCTTGGCGGCGTACCGCAACTGCACGGTGTTGTCCCACAACGCCGTGACGATCCGCCTCCCCTCCAGGCTGAACCCGGTGGAGGACACCTCGCTCGTGTGGCTTTTCAGCTCGGCCAGGTTTGCCCATGTGGCGGCATCCCACACCCTTTCGGTGGCCGACGCCGCGAGAGTCCATCGGCGTGGTGCCAGCGTCTAGGACTTTGGCCACATTCGGGTGACTCATTATCGCTGACGGCTGGCGCTCGGCATCAAGGCGAACGACGAAGGCCTTTGAGTTCATGCAGGGCTTGATGATCTTGAGGGCCACCCGCCGCCGCACCGGCTCGGTCTGCTCGGCGAGGTAGACCACGCCAAAGCCCCCCTCGCCCAGGAGTTCGAGCACCTTGTAGTGACCGATCATCTCGCCGGGCTGGTGCGCGGCATCCGCTGCGGGGTGCGCAGTCATGGCAACAGTCGGCTGCCCGGCCGGGCCAGGGTCGGGAGAGGGCGTTGGAGCATCATTGGGCATCAGGGCGTTCCTACGAGGTGGACGGGGGAGTGTAGCGATTGCCCGATTCGCGCCAACGGGTGCCGCCCCCGCACCCCCGTTGGGGGCGGCTCGAAGGCACGATGATCGCGGCGGGTGTCTCTCTCTTGGGCCGGGAGGGCTGCGGAGAAGGCTCGTAGCCCCACCCGAGCGCCACGGTGGCACGGGCCCCCAGCGCCATCGGCCGACCCACGACCTCGCCCATCTGCACCCTTCCTGGCACCAAAGCCGGATCCGCCGCTAGGAGAGTACCGGTGAGCCTGAAAGGGCTTTGGAGACTCTCTGACAAGTCTGCAGCCCTTGAGGCACTGCGCATGAGGAGGTCGAAGTGAGTGATATCACCCCAACCCGGGCTTGCGGCAGTACGTAGGCTGGTCCTCGATGCTCTCTCGCCGGTCTGTTAGGTCAGTTGCTTGTAGAAGATCACCGTCGCGTGGTTGCCGGAGTGGTCGGCGTTTACTGCGAAGTTGGGGATGGAGCCGACTCGGGTCCAGTTGAGGCGTTCGTAGAGGCGTTCGGCGGGGCCGCCTTCGCGGGCGTCGAGGGTGAGGAGGGTGTAGCTGGCTTGTTTGGCCGCGGCTTCGGCGGCGAGCATGAGGGATTCGCCGATGCCGCGGCGGTGGTGGGAGGAGTGGACGAGGAGTTTGCAGATCTCGGCGCGGTGGGGTTGGTTGGGTGCCCAGGCGGCGCTGATGGTGACGGAGCCGACGATGGTGCCGTTGTCGCGTGCGACGAGGATGGTGGATCGCGGGTGGAGGGAGTCGATCGTGGAGCGCCACCAGTTGGCGGCGGTGGTGAGGTCGAGGGGCTGTAGGAAGCTGACTGCTGCGCCGCCGAGGACGGCGTCGACGAGGAGTGAGGCGAGGGCGGTGATGTCGGTGGCGGGGGCCGGTGTAGTGAGCGGCGTGACGGGGAGCGCGTGGGGCATTGTGGGTTGGGTTAGATGATGAGGGAAGTGCCGGTCATTTCGGGGGGTTTGGGGAGGCCCATGACGGCGAGGGAGGTGGGGGCAATGTCGGCGAGTCTGCCGCGGAGGGCGCGGGTTGCGGGGTTGAACCAACCGGCGGGGTTGGTGTCGCCGCGGAGCTTGGCGGATTTGTGGGCGTTGCTGACGAGGATGAGGGGGACGTCGTAGGTGGTGTGGGCGGTGTGTGGGGCGTTGGTTTCGGGGTCGAACATTTGTTCGGCGTTGCCGTGGTCGGCGGTGACGATTGCCGCGCCGCCGAGGGCGAGGGCGGCGTCGACGAGTTGACCGACGCAGGCGTCGACGGTTTCGCAGGCGGCGATGGCGGCGGGGAGGCTGCCGGTGTGGCCGACCATATCGGGGTTTGCGAAGTTGACGACGAAGTAGTCTTCGCGGTCGGGCGCGGCGAGGCGGCGGAGGACGGCGTCACGGATTTCGTGGGCGCTCATCTCGGGCTTCATGTCGTAGGTTTTGACTTTGGGGCTGGGGGGGTTCTCGCGGGTTTCGCCGGGGTAGGGTTCTTCCTTGTAGTCGTTGAAGAAGAAGGTGACGTGGGGGTATTTCTCGGTTTCGGCGCAGCGGAACTGGCGGCGGCCCTGGGTGCTGAGCCACTGGCCCATGATGTCGAGCATGCGTGGGGGGCGGGGGAAGGCGACGTGGACGTAGGGTTCGAGGGCTTCCCAGTAGGAGGTCATGGTGACGTAGTGCAGGTTGAGCTTTGTGCCGCGATCGAAGCCGACGACGCCGGAGTCTGGGGAGGGTTTGACCTTGGCCCATTTGTCGTCGGGGAAGAGGAAGGCGGCGGACATTTCGCGGGGGCGGTCGCCTCGGTAGTTGTAGAAGAGGACGGCGTCACCGTCCTTGATGCGGGAGTCGGCGGGGTTTTCGCCGATGGTGGTGGGGAGGACGAACTCGTCGCCCTTGAGGGTTTCGCCGGAGGGGTTGTCGTAGTAGTGCTGGATGGCGGCGGCGGCGTTGGGAGCGTTGGGAGAGGGGGCGTGGCCGGTGAGGCAGTCGAAGGCGAGTTTGACGCGTTCCCAGCGGTGGTCGCGGTCCATGGCGTAGTAGCGGCCGACGACGGTGGCGACCTTGCCGACGCCGATGTCGCGGCAGTGGGCTTCGACCTGGTTGGCGAACTCGATGCCGGTGTAGGGGCCGGTGTCGCGGCCGTCGGTGAAGAGGTGGACGAAGACGCGGGAGAGGCCGAGGGTTTTGCAGGCGCGGAGGATGGCGTAGAGGTGTTCGAGGAGGCCGTGGACGCCGGCGTCGGAGTTGATGCCCATGAGGTGGAGGGCGTGGCCGGTGGACTTGGCGAGGTTGATGGCGCCAGCGATTGCGGCGTTGGTGTGGAGGCCTGATTCACAGGCCTTGGTCATGACGAGTGATTCTTGGGGGACGACGCGGCCGGCGCCGATGTTCTGGTGGCCGACTTCGCTGTTGCCCATGGTGCCGGCGGGGAGGCCGACGTCTTCACCGCTGGTTTTGATGAGGGTCCAGGGGTAGTCGCGCATGAGGCGGTCGGCGACGGGCGTCTTGGCGAGCTTGACGGCGTTGAAGGAGTCGTGGGAGGGGTTGGGGTTGAGGCCCCAGCCGTCGCGG
>JBIKMF010000224.1:0-6919 GCA_044359425.1 Phycisphaerales bacterium | reverse complement strand
GTGCAGGTGTCACCGAGGATCATGATGGTCGCGACGCCCCGGGCCCAGCACTCGCCCATGTTCGGGCACCCGGCCTCTTCGCAGACCGTGAAGAGCTTGTGCTCGCTCATGATTGTCTTGAGGCGGGTGTACCCAGGGCCTCCGGGGACCTTGGCGCGCAGCCAGTCGGGCTTGCGCTTGGGGGTGGCGTGCTGCACCGCCCCCTCGGCGTTGTTGATCACCATTCCACTGAGGCTCACCAGCGGGGCACCGACCTTGCGGATCGGGTCCCCTCCGAGCGGTCGGGGGTGGCGGGCCAGGGTCCGTGCGATCGCGGCATCGGCCGGCCGGCCGGGCTGGGGGGGCTCGGGGGGGGTGGTATCTGGAATAGCCATCGATGAAGTCTAGGTGGGCGCAAACTTGCGACGTTTGTCGGACGTACTCTCGGAACACCCCGGGGCTGACTGCTGTACCGGGGTGGACCGCCGAAACACCGAACGTTTTACGAACTCGTGTCGGTTTCCGGTCGCAAAATCCGAGGGTGGGTTCAACTCGGGTTGTCCTGCCGGTCGATCCACTGATCGTCCGGAAACTATGATTAGAGCTCACCTCTGGAACGGGGTGGGCTGACGGTTCGGATTTTGACAGGAAAGTCGCACGAGCGGAGTATCGGAGAGGATCGCACTCATGGCTGAGCATTCACACGTGATCTCCGGCGGGTTGGTTCGGACGGCGGGGGCGCTGGCCGGGATGGCGGGGCTGTTGGCGGGATTGACCGGGTGCGAGACGAACTCGTACATGGATCCGGCGGTGATCGGTGGTTGGCAGCACACGCCGACCGAGATGCCGATTCTGGACAGGATCGCCGCGATCGAAGGCGAGACGGGGGAGTACGTGGAGTACTCGGATCCGACGCCGGAGGACCTGATTGCGCAGCCTCAGACGTACCGCATCGGACCCGGGGATTCCCTGAAGATCACGGCGTACGACCTGATCGAGGAAGGGCAGCCTGAGGAGTTTGAGGTTGTGGTGGATGCCCGGGGGTACGTGGAGATTGCGCAGCTTGGGCGGGTCGCCATTGCGGGGATGACGACGGACGAGGCGCGTGCGGCGGTGGAGCGGGCGGCAGAGCGGTTCGACACGAACCCGCTGGTCAGCGTGCAGTCGCAGTCCCAGAGGAATCAGACATTCAACTTGGTTGGTGGGGTGAACACACCAGGGCCGTACTTCATCCCGAAGGCGGATTACCGCTTGCTGGAAGCGCTTACGGCCGGTGGCCGGTTCGACGAGACGATCGCGGACATTTACGTGATCCGGCAGGTCGCGCTTTCTTCGATCATCAAGGGAGAGTCGCCGGCACCCGTGGGATCGCAGACGACTCCGACGGGCGGCGATCCCGGCGCGTCGGGGAAGGACCTGCTGGACATCATCGACACGATCGCTCCGGGGGACCCGAAGCCCGAAGGGCAGCCCGGGGCGTTTGCATCGGGAGATCGGCGTCCGTCGCAGCCCGAGGCGCCGGCACCGGCGGTGGACATGGTGGACGGGGCGCCGAAGCAGGCGACTGGCGCGGCGAGCAACTGGGTGTTCCTGAACGGGCAGTGGGTGCAGCTTGCGGGCAAGCGTCCGACCGGTGGGGGTTCGGCGGGTCCGACGGCGGACGAACTGGTGACGCAGCGGGTGATCCGCGTGCCTCTGCGGGCGCTGCTCTCGGGGAAGCAGGCGTTGAACATTGTTGTTCGTCCTGGGGATGTGATCCGGGTACCGAGTCCGGAGGCGGGCAACGTGTACCTGGGTGGGCAGATCTCGAGGCCGGGTTCGTTCCAGCTTCCTGCGAACGGCAAGCTGACGCTGGGCCGCGCGGTGATCGCGGCGGGCGGGCTGGCGGAGACGGCGATTCCCGAGCGGGTGGAGCTGACGCGGATGGTGGGAAGGGATCGGCAGGCGACGATCCGTGTGAATCTGCGGGAGATTTCGCGCGGGTTCCAGCCGGACGTGTACCTGAAGCCGGACGATCAGATCAACTTCGGCACGAACTTCTGGGCGTTGCCGCTGGCGGTTCTCCGCAACGGGTTCCGGGCGAGCTACGGCTTCGGGTTCATCTTGGACAGGAACTTCGGCAGCGATGTGTTCGGCGCTCCGCCGACGAACGTGGGCGGGTAAGGGCAACCAGCTACTGGAGGACTGCGTGAAGGGGACGGGAGGAACAAGCCAGAAGGCCGGCGTCAAGCCGGACGCGCTCGAGGAGTTGGGGGCGATGGTCCCTCCGTACGCCCGGGTGATGCTCGCGCTGTTGACGGCGGGGGTCGCGGCGTTGTTTTTCCGGTGGTTCCGTCAGCAGCACGCGTTCAGTTCGACGCAGCTCGAGGACTGGGGCCACGCGTACGCGGTGCCCTTTGTGAGCGTGGGGATGCTGTGGGCGGTCCGCGGGAAGATCATGCGGACACCGGTGTCGACGTACTGGCCGGGGCTTGCGCCGCTGCTGGCGGGGGTGGCTTCGTACTTCTTCTTCGTGGTGGGTGTTTCGAACCATCTCGGGCAGGGATTGGCGTTGGTGCTCACGATCGCGGGAATGACGATCCTGCTGCTGGGACCGAAGATGTTCCGGTGGGTTTTCCTTCCGGTGGGGTATCTGGCGTTCGGGATCACGGTGTCGGAGCGGATCATGATCTCCTTGACGTTCCCGCTGCAGGCCATTGCCGCGAAGGGCGCGTGGGTGATGCTGACGATCCTCTCGGGGGTGTTCGGGTACGACGTGGACCGCGAGGGCAATGTTCTTCAGATCATGTACAAGGGTGCGATGATCCCGCTGAACGTCGCGGAGCAGTGCTCGGGCATGCGGATGGTGGTGGCCTTCCTGGCGTTGAGCGCGGTGATGTCGCTCATGAGCCGGCACTGGTGGCAGCGTATCGCGTTGGTGCTGCTGGCGACACCGGTGGCGGTGTTTCTCAACATCATCCGCGTGGGCGTGCTGGGGCTTGCATCGCTCTTCTCGCCGGAGCTGGCGACGGGAGATGCGCACATGCTGATCGGCACGCTGCTGCTGATCCCGGGGCTGGGGCTGTTCCTTGCGTGCCAGTGGGCGCTGGACAGGATCGTTCAGGAAGAGCCGGCGGCTGCGGGGGGCAAGTCATGAGCAAGGCGTTTCGGAACCCTGCGTTTCTCGTGGCGGTGATCGTTCTCGCGATCGCGGCGAGTTCGATGAGCGCGGGGATCGCGTACTTCAAGGTGTACCTGCGCAAGGCGGAGATCTACCCGGAGTCGGGTCTGAAGCTGCTGAGCCTTCCGTCCGAGACACGGTCCTGGGTGCAGATTTCCCAGGACCAGCAGGTGAGCGTCGAGATCCAGGAGGTCCTGGGCACGAACAACCACGTGACGCGGTGGTACCGGAAGAAGACCGAGGCCGGGGACGGCGTCGTGGTGCAGCTGCACGCGGCGTACTACACGGGCATGATCGACACGGTCCCGCACGTTCCCGACCGGTGCTTTGTGGGCGCGGGGATGGAGATGACGGGCGAGATCGGGGACATGCCGCTGCAGCTGGACACGTCGAGATGGCGTGAGGACACGAGCGTTCCCGAGCGGCTCAAGGGCCGGATCTTCACGACGTACGACCGCAACCGCGCACCGGTGCGGCTGCCCCGCGACCCGGCGGACACACAGATCCGCGTGATGCGGTTCCGCACGCCGGGCTCGGACACGCCGACGTTTGCGGGCTACTTCTTTGTCGCCAACGGGGGGACGGTTTCCAGGGCGGAGAAGGTCCGTCTGCTGGCGTTCAATCTCGACGACTACTACGCCTACTACATGAAGGTTCAGTTCACCACGTCCAAGGTGGCGGATGAGCACGAGTTCGTGCGGGTCTGCGCCGACATCCTGAGCGAAATGTATCCCGAGATCATGCGGTGCGCACCGGACTGGGTGCGCGTCGAAGAGGGCGACTACCCGCCCGACAATCCCCGCCGACAGGGCGCGGAGAAGGGGACCTGAAGCAAGGTCCCACGAGAACGGAGCTGTCTATGGCGAAGGTCAACACCAAGTTCATCATCATCCTCTCGGGCGGAATCCTCGGGGCCGTTGGCCTCGCGGTGCTCGCCATGAAGCTCGTCTTCAAGTCGCCCGCGGAACTCGCGGCCACGGCCTCGGACTTTGCCGCCAAGGGCGAGTACGCGGCGGCTGCCGCGTACCAGGCCAAGGCGGTCCACAAGGACCAGACCAATGCCCAGTACCTGATCCAGTGGCGTGATTACCTGCGCAAGTATGCGGCACCCGACGCGACCCGGTGCCTGGACGCTCTCCTGAAGTTGGATACTTCGATGTACCAGCTCGGCATCGTGCAGAAGGACGATGTCGCGGTGCAGAAGGAGTACCTCGAGGCCCTGCTCGCGCGGACGCGTGGCAGCGTCTTTGACAACGACCAGATCCGAGGCTTCATCGGGCGTGTGGAGGAGTTCCTCAGCCGCCACGACACGTCCATCGAGGGGGAGTGGGCTGGGCTGGAGCGGTACAAGGGCTGGGCACTGGCGCGCGTGGCGATCGCTTCGCCGGACATCAAGCCGGAGGAGCTCAGCGAGGCGATCCGTTCGCTCGAGGCTGCGCTGAAGAAGGACCAGAACGATCTTCTCGCCACACTCGCGTACGAGGAGCTGTACACGGTCTTGGCGCAGCGGGCGTTGAAGGCCCAGAAGCCGGACGAAGCCGCGGTGCTGAGCGCCAAGGCCGAGTCGGCCCTGGACGGCTTCGTCGCGAGGAACCCGGATTCGCCGGAGGCGTTGCTCCGCAAGGCGGCTCGCCAGTTCGATTCGAGCCTGGCGCTGATTCAGGGCGAACCGGACATGGAGCGTCGCAAGACCCTCTCCGCGGATCTGACGCGTGACCTCGTCGACCGCCTGGACGCCATCTCGAACCTCGTCAAGTCGGGCAAGTTCAAGGATCCCGATTCGGTGTTCCGGAGCGTGTTCAAGAGCATGGAGACCCTGATGAGCCCGGGGACGCAGCTCGCCAAGACGCTGGCGATCTTTGATGCGCTCCTCAAGGCCAAACCCTCGGACTCCGAGTTGCTCATCGAGTACGGCATGGCGCTGGCCGACGTGGGCAAGTATGCGGAGGCGATCGCGGCCGTGGACACCGTCCAGAAGCTGCCCGCGCTCACCACGTCGATCGAGGCTCTTCGTCTCTTTGAGCACCGCACGAGCGCGATTTTCCTCGAAGGCCTCTGGACCATCAAGTCGGCGGACGATTCCTCGCTTACGCAGGCGGAGAAGGATCAGAAGCTGGAACGCGCGAAGGAACTCCGCGGCAAACTCGCGACGTTGGTCGACAGCGAGTCCAACCAGCTTCTGCTGATGAACGCCTACATCGCGTACATGGACAACAACTACGCGGAGGCGGGTCGGTTCGTCGATCGGTTCAACACCAAGACCCGTGGCGGCGACCGCGACAGTCAGTGGCTCATGCACCTGATCCAGGTCCGCCTGGGCAACCTGGGTGAGGCGAAGAAGGCGCTGCAGGCGTGCGTGATGATGAACCGCCGCGACATGCAGGCGATCATGGCGTTCGCGGATATCGAGGCCCGCCTCAGGAACTTTGACGAGGCGCTGCAGGTGGTCAACGAGGTCCTGGAGCTGTATCCGCAGTACACGCCCGCCACGAGGCTGCGGGAGAACATCCTGACGCTCAAGGGGGAGGGCACGAGCACCGACCCGGTGGTACGCCTTCTCTTCCAGGCCGACAACCTCGCCCGCGAGCTCGCGGGCCAGACCGACGGCGACCGCAAGGTTCTGGAGTTTCTGCAGGCCGAGGCACCGAAGTACCCGGGCGACTTCCGGATGCTCCGCGCGGTTGCCCTGGCGCACCTCAAGGTCGGCGACCGGGAGAAGGCCAAGGAACTGCTCGAGAGCGCCCTGGCCGCAAAACCCGAGGACTCCCTCACGAAGAACCTGCTCGAATCGCTGACGAACAGCGACCAGGTCGCGGCCGAGGCGACGATGATCGAGCAGTCGAGCTCGCCGCCGATCGACAAGTTCATCAACCTGTGGTCGCACTACCGCATGAACAACAGGCAGGAACTGGCCGCGAAGGCTCTTGCGGACGCCAAGGCGATCAACCCGTCCGACACTCGCGTCATCGAGGCCGAGTTCATCGTCGCCCTCACCGAGAACAAGCTCGACGAAGCACAGCGGCTGGTGGAACTGGCGACCCAGCAGAACGTCGACGGCCGCAACGGGCTCTCGTTCCGTGCACGGCTTCTCGCGGTGCGGGGCGACCACACCGGTGCGATCGCGGCGATCCAGCAGGCCATGGACATGGGCAACCCCGGTCCGGAACTCTACCGCTTGCTCGGCAACGCGCACAACGGGGCAGGGAACCCGTCCGAGGCGGTGAAGGCCTACGAGAAGGCCATCGATGCCAGGCCCAACGACGTGGAGTCGATCAACGCGCTGATCGGCACACTGATCCAGCTCAACCGGCGGACCGACGCTCTGGCGGCGGCCAAGAAGTCGGAGAAGTACGCGCTCAGCTCGAACGACTTCCGCCACATGTGGTACGCGCTCGAGGCGGATGTCGGCGACAGGAAGCTCGCGGTCGCTGCCCGTGAGCGGCAGGCCCGCACCTCCCCCGGCGACCGTCGCAATCTGCTGGCACTTGCAGGGCTGTACATCCAGGACAAGAACTGGCCGGAAGCGCGGCAGTCCATCGAGGCGGCACGGCGGGCCAAGGACGGGGACGACATCATCATTCTGCTCGCCAACTGGCACTGGATGCAGGATCAGAAGGCCGAGGCTCGCAAGGTCTTCACGGACACGATCGCGGCCCGCAGCGGTGACGCGGCTCTGGGCGCAGTGCTTGGCTTTGCGAACTTCCTGATGCAGCAGGGCGAGTTCGAAGAGGGCACCAAGGTCCTCCGCGACTCCCGCTCGCTCCAGGACCCCAAGACGCT
>JBIKMF010000223.1:0-6978 GCA_044359425.1 Phycisphaerales bacterium | reverse complement strand
TGGACGGTGGGCGCGCGGGGGTCGTTGGTGGCGCGGCGGGCGTGATGGGCGTAGGGCGCGCGGGGGTCGTTGGTGGCGCGGCGGGCGTGATGGACGTTGGGCGCGCGGGGGTCGTTGGTGGTGGGGCGGTGGATTGGAGGGGGGAGGTGCGGGGGGAGGTGGATGGGTTGCCGGTGGCGGCGCTTGGGGTTGGGGAGGAGGTTGTCGCGGGGCTGGACGAGGTGGGGATCGTGCGCATCGGGCAGTTGCTCGATATGCCGCGACGGTTGCTGCCGGCGCGGTTTGGGAACGAACTGACGTTGCGGCTGGATCAGCTTCTGGGCCGTGCGATCGAGGCGATCGAGCCCGTCCGCTGGCGCGAGCCGGCGGGCGTGGAGTTTGTGCTCGATGGGCCCACGACACGGGTTGAAGATATCGAACGCATCGTGCTCGACCTCGTCGACCGGTTGTGCGAGCTTCTGGCCACGCGGGAACGCGGAGCGCGACGCGTTGAACTCGCCCTGGAACGCGCGGACCTCGAGCCTGTTGTCGTTGTGCTCTCGTTTACGAGGCCCAGCCGCGATCCGCGCCACTGGCGGAGCATGATCCGGCCGCGACTCGAGAAAATTCACCTGGGCTTTGGGGTTGAACGCATCACGCTCGTGGCACCCCGATCGGCGGGTGTCGTCCACGATCAGCGGGAACGGTGGCGGACCGATGCCGCGGAGAACAGACGGGCGGTCGCGGAGTTCATCGATGCGGTGAACAACCGGCTTGGGTCCGGTGCGGTGCTGCGTGCGGTTCCGGTGGAATCGCACGTGCCGGAACGGGCGTACAGCATTCAGGATGCCGAGGCCGTGGTGCCCCGGGGTGGTGCCGTGGCGGGTGGGGATCGGCCGACGATGCTGCTGTCGGTGGCGATGCCGATCGAGGTCGTTGCGCTCTCGCCCGGTGGTGCGCCCGAGCGCATCCGCTCGAAGGACGAGGAGCACGCTGTTGTCGTCGCAATCGGGCCGGAGCGCATCGCCGGTGAATGGTGGCGCGACGAGGCAACGCCCAAGACCCGCGACTACTTCCGCGTGCAGACGGGCGACGGTCGGTGGCTCTGGGTGTACCGGTGCATCGAAGACGGGCGGTGGTTTCTCCACGGGATGTGGGCGTGAACCATGCCACAGAACGAGTTTGAGAAAGTCAAAGTCCACCCGTCCAAGCGACCCGATGCGGTCGCGACCGTGGTCGAACGCGACGAGGTGCCGTACGCCGAACTCGCGGTCACGACGAACTACACGTTCCTCACCGGGGCCAGTCATCCGGAAGAGATGGTCGAGCAGGCCGCGGCATTGGGGCACGGGGCGTGCGCGATCGCGGATCTGAACACGCTCGCGGGCATCGTGCGGGCGCACTGCGCGGCGAAGGCGGCGAAGATCCCGCTCGCGATCGGATCGCGGCTGCGGCTCACGACGCACGCGAACGGCGGTGAGGCGAGTGTTGATGTGCTCGCGTTCGCGACGTCGCGGGAGTCGTACTCGCGTTTGTCGCGGCTGCTGACGCTCGGGAAGCGGCGTGCGCCCAAGGGGGAGTGCGATCTCTCGCTCCATGATCTGCTCGAAAGCAACCAGGGTTTGCTCGCGGTGGTGATGCCGCCGCGGGTGATGGGTACGGAGTTTGTCGAGGCGGTTGAAGCGATGCGGGGCGTGTTCACGGATGATCGTCTGAGCCTGGCGGTGGCGCGGGAGTATGGGGCGGATGACGGGGCCGTGTTCGCGCGGGCGATGGCGCTCGCGTCGCACACGCGCGTGCCGCTGGTGGCGGTGAATGATGCGCACTACCACGTGCCGGAGCGGCGCGATCTGCAGGACGTGCTGACGTGTATCCGGCATGGGTGCACCATTCACGAGGCGGGCGCGAGGTTGCACCCGCACGGCGAGCGGTACCTGAAGCCGGGCTCGGAGATGATGCGGCTGTTTGCGGGCGTGCGGGGCGCGGTGCGGCGGAGTGCGGAGGTGGCGATGCGTGCCGCGGCGTTCTCGCTGGATGAACTGCGGTACGAGTATCCGGTGGAGGCGTGTCCGCCGGGTGTTGTGGCGATCGAGCATCTGCGTGATCTGACGATGCAGGGAGCGCGGGCGCGGTACGGCGAGAGCGTGCCGGAGAGCGTCGTGCGGCAGATCGAGTACGAGCTGGCGTTGATCGGCGAGTTGAAGTATGAGCCGTACTTCATCACGTGCTACGACATCGTGCGGTTCGCGCGGTCGCGTGGGATTCTGTGCCAGGGGCGAGGCGGCGCGGCGAACTCGGCGGTGTGCTATTGCCTGGGGATCACGGAGGTGGACCCGTCGCGGTTCAACATTCTGTTCGAGCGGTTCATCAGCCGTGCCCGGAACGAGCCGCCGGATATTGATATTGATTTCGAGCACGAGCGACGAGAGGAAGTGATCCAGTACATCTATCAGAAGTACGGGCGTGAGCGTGCCGCGCTGACCGCGGAAGTGATCACGTACAGGGGGCGGAGTTCGGTGCGTGAAGTGGGGAAGGCGATGGGGCTCTCGTTGGACGCGGTTGATGTGCTCGCGAAGCAACTGGGGCACTGGACGTCGGGGATCAACGCGGAGCGGGTGCGGGAGGCGGGGTTTAACCCGGATGATCCAACGGTCGCGCGGATCGTGCGGCTTTCGCAGGAGCTCAGTGGGTTTCCGCGGCATTTGTCGCAGCATGTTGGCGGGTTTGTGATCACGCGGTCGCCGCTGAGTGATCTGGTGCCGATCGAGAACGCGGCGATGGAGGATCGCACGGTTATCGAGTGGGACAAGGACGACATCGACGCGATGGGGATGCTGAAGATCGACGTGCTGGGGTTGGGGATGCTGTCGTGCATCCGCAAGTGCATCGCGATGGTGAACGCGTGGAGAGGGGATACGGCGCAGGCGTTGACGCACCAGGGGCTGGCGTCGGAGCCGACGGATCCGGCGGTGTACGACATGCTGTGCAGGGCGGACAGTGTTGGGGTGTTTCAGGTGGAGTCGCGGGCGCAGATGTCGATGCTGCCACGGCTGCGGCCGCGGACGTTTTATGATCTTGTGATCGAGGTGGCGATTGTGCGGCCGGGGCCGATCCAAGGGGACATGGTGCACCCGTACTTGCGGCGGCGTAACGGCGAGGAGCCGATCGTGTACCCGAATGAGGACGTGCGGCGGGTGCTGGGGCGGACGCTCGGGGTTCCGTTGTTTCAGGAGCAGGCGATGCAGCTCGCGATCGTCGCGGCGGGGTTCACGCCGGACGAGGCGGATCAACTGCGGCGTGCGATGGCGGCGTGGAAGAGGAAGGGGCGTGATATCGAGAAGTTCGGGACGAAGCTGATCGCGGGGATGATGGCGCGCGGGTATGCGCGGGAGTTCGCGGAGCGGTGCTTCGAGCAGATCAAGGGGTTCAGCGAGTACGGGTTTCCGGAGTCGCACGCGGCGAGCTTTGCGATTCTGGTGTATGTGTCGTCGTGGTTGAAGTGGTACGAACCCGCGGCGTTTGCTGCCGCGCTGATCAACAGCCAGCCGATGGGGTTTTATGCACCGGCGCAGATTGTTCGCGATGCGCAGGAGCACGGGGTGGAGGTTCGGCCGGTGGATGTGAACTTCAGCGGGTGGGACTGCTCGCTGGAGAAGCCGGGCGCGGGGCGGAGTTGCATGCGGCTGGGGATGCGGCTGGTGAAGGGGATGCGGGAGGAGGAGGCGACGATGATCGAGAGCGCGGCGAGGGCGCGGGGAGGTCGTGGGTTCGCGGGGGTGCGTGATCTGTGGCGGGCGAGCGGGGTGACGGTGGGTGCGCTGCGGAAGTTGGCGCAGGCGGATGCGTTCCGGAGCATGGGGATGGATCGGCAGCAGGCGCTATGGGCGATCAAGCCGCTGAAGGACGAGCGCTTGCCGCTGTTTGATGCGTGCGAGGAGGAGGAGATCGCGGAGTTGCCGGGGATTCGTGCGGGGCGGCAGGTGCTGCATGATTACCAGAGCGTGGGGCTCTCGCTGAAGGCGCACCCGGTGTCGTTCCTGCGTTCGCGGCTGGATGAGCGCGGCGCGACGTGCAATGGGGATCTGCGGAACGCGAAGCGGTGTCCGCAGGGGCGGCCTGTGGTGGTCGCGGGGATCGTGCTGGTGCGGCAGCGACCGGGGACGGCGTCGGGGGTGGTGTTCATGACGTTGGAGGACGAGACGGGGATCGCGAACTTGATCCTGTGGAGCAAGACGTACGAGAAGTTCAGATCGGTGGCGAGGCTTGCGACGTCGGTGATGGCGTTTGGCCATGTGGAGCGGCAGGGGGAGGTGGTTCACGTGCACGTGGCGAAGCTGGAGTCGATGGATGAGATGCTGCCGGATCTGGATGGGCTGTCGCGTGACTTTCATTGACTGGCTAGAGTTCTCCATGTGCGGGCGATTCACGCAAGAGTTTACGTGGCGGCAGGTGCATGACTTCCTGAGTCTGCAGTTTCCGCCCGGGCCGGGGGCGATCGTGGAGATGCCGCCGAGTTACAACGTGGCGCCGACGCAGTCGGTGGCGGTGTGTCGGGCGAAAGAGGGGGGCGGGCGCGAGCTGGCGGCGATGCGGTGGGGGTTTGTGCCGAGTTGGAGTGATGAGGGCAAGGTGCTGATCAACGCGCGGAGCGAGACGGTGGCGGGTTCACCGGCGTTTCGCGCGGCGTTCAAGTCGAGGCGGTGTGTGGTGCCGGCGTCGGCGTTCTACGAGTGGCGGGTGCTGAACGGGAAGAAGCAGCCGGTGTGCTTCCGGGCGCTGAACGATCCGATCTTCGCGCTGGCGGCGCTGTGGGAGCCGTCACGCGAGCACGGGGCGTGCTTCACGGTGCTGACGACGAAGCCGAACGAGCTTGTGGCGAAGGTGCATGATCGGATGCCGGTGATGCTGCGCGGCTCGCAGGTCGCGGCGTGGATGGAGGGGGAGCAGCCGGGCGTGGAGTTGATGGGGGCGTTTCCGGCGGAGGAGATGGAGAGCTACGACGTTTCGTCGCGGGTGAACAGCCCGAAGAACAACGATCGCTCGTTGGTGGAGCGCGAGGGGCCGAAGACGTTGTTTGGGTGAAGCGGCGCTACTTGGTGTCGACGGCGCGGGCTTCTTCGGCGGCTTTGGCGTCGCGGGCGAGTTTGGTTTCGCGGAGGGGGGTGAAGTCGTGGTCGAACCAGTCGTTCCACTTCTTGGCGTCCCAGCCGAGGGCGCGGGTGTCGGTGTCGGTGAGGCGGGAGGCCATGCGGGAGAGGGGGACGTGGATTTCGTAGTGGTATTCGTAGACGATGGCGTCGTTGATGCGGAGGACGGTGCCGCTGGTGACGACGTCGAGCTGCGGGTCGTAGGCGACGGCGAAGGGGCCGACGACGGGGGTGAGGTCGCTGACGAAGGCTTGCTGGGTGCCGACGGCGATCCAGGCGAGGTCGCCGTCGTTGCCGCGGTCGGCGGAGCCGACGCCTGCGCCGCCACCGCTGACTTGTGACGAGATCATCCAGGGGATGGCGGCGATGAGGTCGAAGGCGTCGGCGACGTTTGCCGCGGCGGAGCGGACGCGTTCCTTGCCGGAGCGGAGGCCGGAGTAGACGACCATGTTGGTGGCGTGGGGGAGTTCGCCGAGGTCGTCGCGGCGGGCGGCGAGGCGTTCGCGTGCGAGGGCGCGGGTGGAGTCGGACTTGCCGTAGATGGAGAGCCAGGAGATGCAGGCGTCGCCTTCGTGGCTCTTGGCTTCGCGGAAGATATCGAGGACCGCGGCGGCGGCGTCGGGGGATTCGTCGCCGAAGAGTTCGACGAGGGGTTGGAAGAACTTGGGGTCTTTGAAGTCCTGGAGTTTGGCGATGCCTTCCTGGCGGATCTCGGTGCCGGCGCGGGAGCGGAAGTGGTCGTAGCGGAGTTTCTTGAGTTGCTTCTCGACGACCATTTGCTCTTTGCGCTGCTGGGCGTATGCGCGCATGGCGGGGCTGTCGGGGCTTTCGGCGAGGGAGCGGAGCCAGGTGGGGGGGGTGTCGGTGGTGTGGGCGTCGACGGAGAAGCGTTGGCCGAACGAGGTGGAGGCGGCGAGGAGGAGGATCGCGGCGGCGGTGAGGGCTTGGGACTTCATGCGGGGTCCTGGGAGGGGGATTTGTTCGGTCGGAGGAGTTTACGGTGGGCGCGGGATGGCGGTTGCGGAATCTGGTGGTGGGGGCGGATTGGGTGTGGTAGCCTGCGTGGATATGGGCACTTCGGGGAGTGGAAAGAACGTTTCGGACCTTCACCGGCTGTTGCGGATCATCACGATGGTCCAGTCGGGGACGGAGCTGGACCACGTGGGGATGGCGGCGGAGCTTGGGGTGGGGGAGCGGACGCTGTACCGGGACTTGAGCAAGATCAAGGAGGTCGGGATCGGGATCGACTTTGACCGCAAGCGGGGGCGGTTCGTGATGCGTGGGCAGGCGTTGATGCAGCCGCTGCAGCTGGACGGTGAGGAGGCGATGGCGTTGGCGGCGTTGTGCCGCGAGGTGGCGGCGACGGAGCAGATCGCGTTTACGAAGCCGGCGGCGCGGGCGATGTCGAAGGTGATGGCGCAGTTGCCGGAGGGGATGCGGCAGGAGGTGGAGGAGACGACGAAGCGGATGGTGATTCAGATGGAGCGGGGGGGCGCGGCGGACGGGTACGCGGACGTGTTCGAGGCGGTGCAGCTTGCGATCATCGAGCAGCGGGCGCTGGAGTGCGAGTACGAGTCGGCGCGGAAGGGGGAGGGGGAGCCGTTTGTGTTCCATCCGTACTCGCTGTTTTACAGCGTGCGGGCGTGGTATGTGGTGGGGTATCACGCGGGGCGCGGGGAGGTGCGGTCGCTGAAGTTGAGTCGGTTTGTGAGGTTGGATGCGATGGAGAAGCGGTACGAGGTGCCGTCGTCGTTCACGCTGGAGGGGTACTTGGGGAACGCGTGGCGGATGATCCGCGGGGAGCGGGACTATCGCGTGGAGCTCGAGTTTGATGAGTCGATCGCGGAGACGA
>JBIKMF010000222.1:0-6986 GCA_044359425.1 Phycisphaerales bacterium | reverse complement strand
ACGCTCGAGCTCTCGGGCGCGTTGAACTGGATCCGCGTGGACGAGCGCGAGGCCGGTGTGTGCTTCGGCGAAGGCCTGGGGCTTATCGGCTGGGTGTGCGACGAGTTCCGCGGGAGCGCTACCAAGGGCAGCAAGCGGACCAAGCTGGAAGTCCGTGGCTCGAGCAACGAACTGCTCGACGGCATCGACGACGGCCTCGCCCTCGCCGCGTCCACCAACATCGCCCGCACGCTGAGCCAGACCCCGCCGAACGTCGCGACCCCGCAGTTCATGGCCCGCGCGGCTCAGAAGCTGGCGCGCGAGGTTGGCCTCAAGTGCACCATCATGGAGGGCGACGCCCTCGAGCGCGAGGCGATGACCGGCCACATCAACGTGGGCAAGGCCAGCGAGAACAAGCCCTGCATCATCCGCCTCGAGTACAACCCCAAGGGCGCGAAGGGCAAGGCCGCGGTGCTCATCGGCAAGACGATGTGCTACGACACCGGCGGGCTCTCGCTCAAGGTGAACAACGGGATGGTGGGCATGAAGCGCGACAAGGACGGCGGGTGCGCCGTGCTGGGCGCGATGCACGCCATCGCCACGGTGATCAAGCCCCGCCGCAAGGTGGTGGCGCTCCTCGCGGCGGCGGAGAACTCGATCTCCGACGAGGCCTACCGGCCCGACGACGTGCTGACCTACCGCAACGGCGTGACCGTTGAAGTCACCAACACCGACGCCGAGGGGCGGCTGGTGCTGGCGGACGCGCTGGTGTGGGCGTGCGAGAAGGAGAACCCGGCGTACATCGTGGACCTCGCGACGCTCACCGGCGGCGTGGTGGTCGCGCTGGGCAGCACCTTTGCGGGCATGTTCTGCGAGGACGACAAGCTCCGCGCCAAGGTGGAGGCCGCGGCGAACGCGAGCGGCGAGCGTGTGTGGCGGCTCCCGATGCACCAGGAGTACCGCGACATGATGAAGTCGCCGGTCGCGGACATCGTGAACAGCAACCCCAACCGCAAGGCGCACCCGATCCAGGGCGCGGCGTTCCTGTCGTACTTCGTGGACGACAAGACCCCGTGGTGCCACCTGGACATCGCTGGCGTGCACGTGTCGGACAAGAACGCCGGACCGTACATCGACGGGCCGACGGGCTGGGGCGTGCGGTTGCTGGCGAACCTTGTGAACGACTGATCGGGCAACAAACCCGTGTGAATCGCCTGCGGCGTGCCCCTTATCGGGCACGCCGTATTTCGTTGCGGTGGGTCCGGAATTCGTTACCATCTGTGTTCCCCGCCGCGACCGCGGGCAACGGAGGTCTCCCATGATGAAGACATTGACGGTTCTGGGTCTGATTGCGTGCGCGACGACCCAGGCGATGGGGCAGACGACCCTCGCGACGACGACGTTTGACGCGAGCGCCGATGGGTGGGATTCGGTCACGGCCGACACGCTGCTGCCCTTCGCCATTGTCGGGACCTTCGCGCCCACGTGGGTGGCGACGGGCGGCAACGGGGGCGGGTTCATCCGGCGGCTGGACCCCGATGCGGTGGCGACCTACTGGAGGGCTCCCGCGGCGTACATGGGGGACAAGAGCGCGGCGTATGGGGGCACTTTGAGCTGGGACATGATCCAGTCGACGCGCTCGGGCCAGGTTGGCGCGGTGACGGATGTGGTGCTGCAGGGTGCGGGGTTGACGCTCGTGTTCGAGCACTCGTACACGCCGGAGACGCGCTGGACGCGGTACCACGCGCCGCTGATGGTGGGCGTGGGCTGGCGGGTGGGGACGCTCGCGGGGGCGCTGGCGACGGAGCAGCAGCTACGCGACGTGCTTGGCGCGGTGACGGGGTTGTTCCTGCGGTGCGAGTACAGCACGGCGAATGAAACGAACAGCCTCGACAACGTGGTGCTGAAGACACCCAGCCCCATCGAGACGGCGACTTCCGGGTTTGATGTGGATCTGAATCGGTGGTGGGTGACGAACGACGCGAACGCGCCGACGTGGATCGCGACGGGCGGGAACCCGGGCGGGTACGCGCAGGCGACGGACCGTGGGGATGGACGATACTGGCAGTTCCTCGCGCCGGAGGCGTTCCTCGGGAATCGTTCCTTCATGATCGATCTGACGCTGCGGATGGACCTCAAGGCGTCGGCCGGTGGATCGGGTGGTAACACGGGGTTGTGCACGCTCTCAACCGCGGGGTACTCGCTGGAGTACTTCACGACGACCGCGCCGAGCACGACGTGGACGAGCTACGCGATCCCGCTGCGCGAGGGGGCCGGTTGGGTGCGGCAGCCGGGCGCGACGCCGGCGACGCGCGCGGACTTCCAGACGCTGCTCGCGGGGATCACCGAGTTCCGGATCTTGGGCGAGTGGAGCGCGAGCGTGGACGTGGGCGGGATCGACAACGTGCGGCTGGACTGCGTGCCGGTCATCTCGGGCGAGCCGGCGGCGGCGACGGTGTGCCCCTCGCTGGGCGCGACGTTGACGACGCTCGCGTTCGGTCCTGCGCCGTTGGCGTACGAGTGGCGATGGACGAGCACGAACGCGCAGACGATCACGCTGACGGACGGCGTGAACGCGGACCCGGCGACGGGCGCGACGTTCGTCGTGAGCGGCGCGACGACGCACGAGTGCACGATCTCTCCGGACGGCCCGCAGCACCCGAGCGTGCTCAACGGCCTGAGCATGGCGGTGACGTGCGTGGTTTCGAACGCGTGCGGCAGCGACGAGGCGACGACCGAGTTCCGCGTGTGCCCCGCGGACTTTGACTGCTCGGGCGGGGTGGATGGCGACGACGTGATCGCGTTCTTCGGGATGTGGGACGCGGGCGAGATCGGCGCGGACTTCACCGGTGACGGCGGGGTCGATGGTGACGACGTGATCGGGTTCTTCGGCGCGTGGGATACGGGGTGTTGAGTGGGGGTGGGGCGCGTATTCAGCAGCCCGCCTCGAACCTGGCGAAGAAGAGGATGATGTCGTCGGAGTCGACGCCTTGGGAGCCGTCGACATCCGCGGCATGGTCGCCGCTGTCCCATGCCGCGAAGAAACCGATGATGTCCTCGCCGTCGACGGTGTCGTCCGCGTTGAAGTCTGCGACGCAGTCGACACTTGCGACAACGATTGCCGCGGTGTCGTCGGTGAACTCCAGCACGAGCACCAGTTGCCCGCCGGTGGTGTAGCCGACATGTCCGGCGGAGTCCGTTTCATGCGCGAAGACGACGCGGCGCACCGAGCGGGATTGCCCGGTCGGCGTTGCGAACAGATCGCCGGTGCGCATCACCGGCACCAGATCGCCGCGCCGCGTGGTGGCGTACAGCACTTGCTCGTTCGTGCGGTCGACACCCTCGCCTCGGAGCCCGGCCATGAACGCGACTCTCCCTGCACCGTTGAGCGTTGGGGCCCGCAGCGTGTCGAGCATCACACCCTGCGGCAGTCCTGGCGCCTGGTCGCCTCGCCTTGCGATGACCTCGAGCGTCGCGTCTCTCGCAACAGCGAGGACCATGTTCCTGCCGACGGGCGCGTTACGAACAGGTGCGACAAACGCGGTGTCGCCCCGGCTATTGCAGGAGCGCAAAGTGGGGAGCGGCCCGAACTCTTGCTCGGGCGCGCCGGGAACGGGGTCGCCTGCCGCGAGGACCCACGCGACCGACCCGTCCGGGTTCACGCGGAGGAGGCGGGATTCGTTCCCTTCGCTCACACCCTCACCGGTGGCGCGGCCGCAGAGGAGAAATGAGCCATCGGCGAACGAGCGAGGACGCGAGCCGAGCGAACTCCATACGTGCGAGCTTGGTCCACCGGGCAGAGGGAGTCCCTCACCGGTGACGAGCTGGGTTGCGCCACCGGCGTAGCGCCAGATGCCGGTCCGTTGCGGACCGGCGATGCCGTTGGAAAATGGGGTGCCGTTGATCCTGGGTGTCGGGCCGACCGAGGCCCAGAAGACGACCTCGCCGAGGTCGTTCGAGCTCGGAGTGCCGATGCCGTTGAAACCCCAGGTGGGGAGGCCCGCGATGAGCTCGATCCCGGGAACGGGGGCACGTTCGACGATCGGCGTCGAGGACGCGCTGGAACGGAGCAGGAGCGAGTCCGTCCAGAAGACGGGGCCGGAGGCGGGTAGGTGGGGACGGCTAGCGATGGTTGCGGAGGGGGTGGCGCCGCCGGAGTCCGTGCTCACTGGGGTGAGTGTGCCTTCCTGTCCGTCGACGAGCCGCGCGAACGCGAGGTGGAGGAATCCCGGATGGAACGCGAGGGAGCCGGGGAATGTGGCGACCAGCAATCCCTCTCGGGCTTCGTTGATCGCGAGCGTGGGAAGCGCGGCGAGGGGAAGGCCGCTTACGAGTTGGCCCTCGCGTGCGACGAGGCTCATTGCGCCTGTGCGGTCGGACCACCACGCACCGTCGTTGGCGGTGGTGACTCCGAGGCCAGCGAGCCGCGCCCAGAAGGTGACCGAGCCGCTCTCGGTGAGCATGGGATCAGAGAGCGAGTCGAACGTCACGCCGGAGATGGGCGTGTTCCCACCCGTGACCGCGATGGTGCGGATCGAGACGATGGAAGCGGGGGCGGCGCTCGCGCACGCGGAGGCCAGCAGCGCGATCCACCGCCGGGCAACGGAGATATTGCATAGGTTCACAGCGCGGCCTCCCTCGGGTACGGAACTGCCGATGATATCAATAGTTGAAGGAACAGGTTGACGGGCGATGCTAGATTCGGGTATTCTCGGTCGACCATGAGACGCCACCTCCGCGCCAGCACGCTGGTCGATGTTCTTGTGACGCTTGCTGTGTTTCTCGCGCTTGGGGCGATGTTGACTGTGTGGGGACGAAAGACGCGGGCTGCGAGCCAACTGAGCGCGTCGATGTCGAATCTCGAGCATATCGCCTCGCTTTCGGCGAGCTACAACGCGGACAATCAGGATCAGGCCCCCGCGCTTTCGTGGGTGCAGGGGGTTGCGCCCGACTCGCAGTTCCCGGATCTGATTCAGCAGACGGTGGCGGGCTCGGCCGCGGGGGCCTCGTCCGCGCAGGCGGTGGACATCATAAGACGGCGGTCGAGACAGGCCTCTTTCCCGGTACAGGACTCCTGGGCTCCGCATTTCATGTATGCGCACTTGGTACTGATGGATTACGCGGCCCGCGACCTGCCGAGCCTCGATTTCATTTCGCCAGCGGATGCACCCCGGCTCAGCCTCGCAAGGGCCGAGGTCCAAGGCGATCGGAGTGCTTACTCGTCAAGCTACGAGATGAGCGTGTGGTTTGGTCAGATGGAGCGTCTGAACGCTGCGCGGCAGTTCGGGGGCTGGACCAGTGCTGGCACGCACAACCAGTTCACAACCGGCGCGGCGGGCGTTGTGGGGTTTTTCCGGCCGCGCCGGATGTCGGAGGTGTGGTACCCCGCCCAGAAGGCCTACTTCTTCGATAGGAATGAGCGTCACTTTCAGGCCCGACCGATGTGGTTCGCGGAAGTGGGGGCGCGCCCTCTGGTGCTTGCCGCCGACGGGC
This sequence comes from Phycisphaerales bacterium, assembly GCA_044359425.1. GTDB lineage: Bacteria > Planctomycetota > Phycisphaerae > Phycisphaerales > UBA1924 > JBEIUO01. The sequence goes on along the minus strand of JBIKMF010000222.1, from coordinate 1,514 downwards.
ATTGCAGCGCCCGCGAGACATCGAGACTCACGATGGGGTTCGACCCGGCCCTGCCCTTTCGGGGCTTGCCGCTCCAATACATCTACCGCCCGAACGCGCCGCTCGATCCGGTGCACCCATCCTTCGCTGAGTTCACGTGCTTGGGGTTGCTTCGCTGGACCCGGGGCGGGCTCGAAGGCCGTGATTTCGACGGCGCGGACATCGACACGTCCGCGTGGTAGTTCCCCAACGACCTTGCTCGTGCGCGACCCACGGTGCGCTTCACACTCCGGTCCACATCGCGTGTGGACTCGCCGCGCATGCGGATGCCGAAACGACAGGAGGCAGTAGCCACGGACCGGTGACGGCGGGGTCGATGGTGACGACGTGATCGGGTTCTTCGGCGCGTGGGATACGGGGTGTTGAGTGGGGGGCGAGGCTGATTGGTGTCTGTTTGGGATCCCTTGCGCGCGTGGGGGTTTTGCGGGGTGCGCCGAATTTTCTGAGTAGAGGGCTGTGCCGGACTTCAGGGCTGTGCCGTTTGGATCGATGAGGACGTGTAGTTCTCTCGCTCCACTTTGGAAAGACAGCCATGGACAAAGCCAGCATCGCCGGGACCTTGCTCATGACCTTTATCGTTGGGCTGGTGTGCTACCAGGCGACTGGCGGTGACCTCATGGCCCTTTGGTCATCCAAGGGGTTCTACATGGTGATCATCGGCTCCATCGCGGCGGTCTTGATGTCCATGCCGATGGACCGGATCAAGATGGTGCCGGGGTACGTGAAGAAGTTCATGTTCAACAAGACGCAGCCCGCGATGGACACGATCAGCATGATGGTGAACCTGGCCGAACGTGCCCGCCGCGACGGGATCCTGGCGCTCGAGAGCGAGATCGCGAAGATCAACGATCCGTTCCTCTGCGGTGGGCTCAAGATGGCGGTGGACGGTGTGGAGCCGGACACGATCGAGGCGACGCTGCGGCTCGAGATCATGGCGATGCAGGATCGCCACAAGAGCGGGAAGAAGTTCTTCGACCTTCTGAAGACGTACGGCCCGGGCCTGGGGCTGGTGGCGACGCTGATGGGTCAGATCGGTATGTTCAAGAACCTCGGCGGCGATATCGCGACGATGGGCTACATGCTCGCGGTGGCCGTCGTTGCGACGATGTACGGAACCGTTCTGGCGAACTGCGTGGCCGGGCCGATGGGCGACAAGCTCGCGTACCGCTCGGGCGAGGAGATTCTCCGGCGCGAGCTGATGCTGCAGGGGATTCTCTCGATCCAGGCGGGCGAGAACCCGCGGAGCACGCTGGACAAGATGTCCGCCTTCATCCCGGCGGTGACGCGCACGTCCCTGAAGGCGGCGTGATCGACGGCGACCCGAGCGAATGGAGGCATCAATGGCCGCGGAAGAACACGGGCACGATGGTCACGGCGAGGGTGGGGAGCACAAGAAGCACAAGAAGCACCACCACCACGGTGCGCACGCGGAGCACGAGCACGAGGAAGGCTGGATCGTTTCGTTCGCGGACAAC
>JBIKMF010000221.1:0-7012 GCA_044359425.1 Phycisphaerales bacterium | reverse complement strand
AGTGGCCTGATGGCAAGCTTGCGAAGGCGACGGTCTCGACGCCGGCCGGTGCCGCGGACGGGCTGCTGGCCTCGACACCCGAGCGAGCGGCATTGGAGATGCTCTACGAGGTTGGAACGAACCAAGGCTTGGAAGAGGCCAGAAACCTGTTCGAGGGGCTTCGCAATCTGCGCAAGGATGTTGCCGGGCGATTGCTCGCGTGCTGCACGAGCGTGAAGGCGGTTCGATTGTTCCTGACATGGTCGCGGCAAACCAGTTTGGTTGACGTTGATACCATGCGCGAACACTACCGACTGCGGGTCGGGAGTGAGAACCGCTGGATGTCTCGACTGAAGGACGGGACGCTTCTCACGCTCAAGCAGTATGGATAAGGCGTACGCGGACACAGTTCGATTGCTTCTCACTGTCGCGCCGGAAGTCTTCCGGAACGCGGCGTTCGCCATGAAGGGCGGCACGGCGATCAACATGTTTGTGCGGGACATGCCGCGGCTGTCGGTCGACATCGACGTGGTGTACACACCGTGGAACGTGACAAGGGACGAGGCCCTCGGCGCTATCACTGGCGAGCTCGCTGCGATCCGTGAACGGTTGGAGGACATGGGGCTCGTGGTTCATACTGTTGGCGACGCCGAGACGGGTGATCGCACGCTACTGGTGAGCAGCGGCGTGAGCGTGGTGAAGGTGGAGGTCAATGTCGTCTTCCGGGGCACGGTTCTTCCGGTGCAGAAGCGGCCGCTGGTGACGATTGCCGCGGACACGTTTGCCGCTGAGTTGGAGTTGCCCATTCTGGCTATTGACGAGCTGTACGGCAGCAAGTTAGTCGCGGCGATGGATCGTCAGCATCCACGGGACCTGTTCGACGTGTGGGAAATGGAGAAGGCCGGCGGCATCTCTGACCAGACTGTCGAGTGCTTCGTGGTGTACCTGGCCGGGCACAATCGCCCGACACACGAAGTGCTCTTTGGGCGGCAGAAGGACATCTCGCTCGACTACAGGACGACGTTCGTGGGGATGGCGACGGAAGACGTTGCCCTCGCAACACTCCTCGAGACACGGGTGCGACTGTTCGAGGAACTTCCGAAGCGGTTGACGGTCGACCAGCGGCGGTTCCTCATCGGGCTGGCGCGTGCCGAGCCCGATTGGTCGTTGCTCACGTGCCCGCACGCCGCGAAACTACCGGCGCTCCAGTGGAAGCTCTTCAACCTGCAGAAACTCAGAACGACCAAGCCGGGAAAGCTTGACGAACAAGCCAAGGCCCTGCAGCAATGGCTGGAGTGAAGGAACCGGGCTGGAAACTCACGCCTGCCGCGCCTCCCGCCGTCACTGCGGCAGCGTCGGCCCCGACGGCGCGTTTGGGCCTTCGGCGGTGGGGGATTCGGGGGGGGCGAGGAGGTCTTCGATTTTGGTTTGGAGGCGGGAGGTTGTGAACTCGGGGAGGGCGAAGGCCCATTTGGCGAAGAGCGTGTTGAGCTCTTCGGCTTCCTTCTTCACTTCGGCGGCCTTGGGGTCGTCGGTGGGAGGAGGCGTGGTTGGGGTGGTTGGGGTGGGGGCTGGGTCGTCGATGCTCGCGGCGGCGTTGGCGCTGGGGGTTGGGTCCGCGGGCTGCGCGGCGGGCGACGGGGGTGCGGGGGGTTGGTGCGCGGCGGTGAAGCGGATCCAGCGTCTGTCGTCTTGAAGGACCACTGTGGCGCGGACGACGAGGTTGTCGAGGGTCTTGAACTCGGCGAAGGAGGCCTGGGGGACGTCGAAGTTCACTTCGGAGAGTGGGCGGACGTCCTCGAAGTTGGCGAAGGCGAGGCACTGGGCGGCGCGGGCGGCGGCGAACTCGTCTTTGACTTTGCGGCCCGCGGGGATGTTCTCGAGTTCGAACTTGTTGTCGTTGGGGTCGGTGCGGCGGATGGAGGTGACGAGTGGGTCGCCGCCGGCGGGGTTGGGGAGGGTGAAGGTGGCGCCGGCGAGGCGGCTGGAGGCGAGTTGTATGACCTTGGAGTCGATCCAGCTCAGCGGGTTGATGGGGACATCGACGGTGCCGGAGACGAGGTAGGACTGCGGAGAGTCAGCGAGGCGAGCGAAACGGCCGGAGGCGGCGGAGTCGGCGTTGCCGACGATGACGCTGGCGATCGCGGCGCCGGAGGCGTCGCTGAAGGTGACCAGTGTGCTCTTAGCGTCGGGTGAGGCGGGGTCTTCGACGCCGATCTTGGCGTGGAGGTCGGGCTTGGCGGTCTTCTCCTGCGTGATGCGGGCCTGGGCGGCCCAGTCGACGACGTCGGAGATGTTCTTGATCTTGGCGGGGAAGTTGGACTTGGAGGCGAGGAGCCACTCGTCGCCGCTCTTGGTGAGGACCACTTCGGTGGTGCCTTGCTTGAGCGAGAGTTTGGCGACGGAGGTGGCTTTGCCGGCGAGATCCTTCAGGAGGAGCGGAGCGGAAGACTCGGGGGCGCGGGTCGACTCGGTGGGCTTGGTTGCGCGCGACTTGTTCATCATGAGCGCGGCGCCGAGCACGACGACGGAGGCGGCGGCGAGGATCGAGAGGCTTTTGGCGTTCATGGCGTGAGTTCCCGGGTGGGGATTGGTCAGGCGGACTTGCGGCGGGCGCGGCGGCCGACGGAGAGGGCAATGGCGAGGAGGGTGACGGCGGCGGGCATCATGCCGATGTTGACGAGCTTGAGCGTGGTGCCGAGGGACTCGATGTCCTTGTTGAGTTCGAGCCTGAGGCGGCGTTGTTCGCGCCGCGAGTCGGCGAGCTTGGCGCGGAGGTCGGTGACGGCTTTCTGTTGCTCGGGGGTGAGGACGAGGCTGCTGGCGTTCTGGCCGCGGGCGGCCTGGAGTTCCTGGAGCTCGCGTTCGGTCTGGGCGACTTCCTCGTCGACGGCCTTCTGCTGTTCGAGGAGGTTCTTGGCGGCTTCGCGGCGCATTTCTTCGACGCGGGTGAAGGGGCGGAAGGCGGTGTCGCGTGCGCGGAGGGAGATGAGGTCGGCGTTGCCGGCGAGGTTGTCGATCATGTTGGAGAGGAGGTCACCGTTGTCGGCGATCTTCATGACCTGGTTGAAGAGGCGGTCCTGCTGGGTCCAGAACATGTCGGCCATCATGTCGGTATCGGCGACGAGGATGACGTTGATGGGCTGGGTGGATTCCTTGAGCGAGGGTGCCGCGGAGTCGGCGGGCGAGTCTGCTGTTGCAGGCTTGCCCTGCGGGAACGCGCTGTTCACCTTGCCGGTGAGGCGTGCGGCGAGGGTGAGCTTTTCGTTGCCGGGGACGAAGGCGGCGAGGAGCGCGGCGGGGTCGGGCGGGGTGGAGATTGCGGCGGTGGGGAGCTGCATCGCCTTGTCGGTGGTGGTGACGAGGGGGATGATGTCGGCGACGGGGCCGGACGCGGCGGGGGCCGGGCCTGTTGCGTCTGAGGCGGGTGCGGGGGGCGCGGCCTTGCGGATGAAGCCGGAGCTTGCGAAGTGGAGCATGCTCATCTGGCCGGTGATGGGGTCCTTGGTGTCGACGTTCTTGCCGTCGAGGCGGAGCCAGATGACGTAGGGCGTACGGGCGTTGGCGTTGCGCTGGGTGTTGACCTGGAGGGCGACGGATTCGTCGGCGGCGATTTTGTCGGTGGGGACTTCGACGCCCCATGCGGAGAGGAGCTTGGTGAGGTTGCTGGAGCGGGGCGCGGAGAGGTCGGCGGGGTTGGGGGGGGTGTCGGCTTCGCAGAGGGGGTCGACGCAGAAGAGGGCGTGGCCGCCCTTCATGACGAACTGGTCGATGGCGTAGAGGGTTTCGTCGGAGAGGTTCTTGGGGTGGACGACCCAGAGGACGTCGACGTCGTCGGGGATTGCGGAGACGGTGGTGCCGAGGTTGTTGATGGTGGCGAGGCCTTCGACTTCCTGCATGATGAACCAGGGCTGGGCCTGTCGGGGCTGCTGGGTGCGGGGGTCCATGGTGAAGCCGCCCTGGAGCTGGATGCCGCTGATGAGGCCGACGACGGGCTTGTCGGGGGTGCCGACGGAGAGGATGGCCTTGGCGATGTCGTACTCGAGGAAGCCTTCTTTCATGGGGTTGAAGAAGGGGATGGTGACGCGGGTGTCGGTGGAACCTTCGACGACGAGGCCGAGGAAGAAGTTGGCGCCGCGGAGGGGAGCGGCTTCGAGGCCGGCCTGTGAGGCTTCGTCTTCTGCTTCGGAGTAGGCGAGGGGTTCGATGACTTCGAGGTCGAGCTTGCCGCGAGAGGCGGCGGCGAACTCTTCGAGTATTTCGCGGACGCGGTCGCCGTAGGCGGCGAGGGTGGGTTCGCCGCGGGCGAGGTCACGGGAGTAGAAGAGTTTGAGGCGAACCTTTTCGTCGAGCGAGGCGACGATGTTTCGGGAGCCTTTGGAGAGGGTGTAGATGTTGCCTTCGCTGGCGTCGAGCTTGAAGCCGCGGAGGGCGGAGAGGGAGAACATGTTGATGCCGAGGAAGAGGACGATGAGGAGGGCGGTGGCTGCGAGGGAGGAGGTTCGCATGGATCAGGCCTTTCGCGCTTCGAGGGCGATGGTGTTGATGGCGAGGAAGACGAGGATGAGGGAGGCGAAGTAGACGAGGTCACGGAGGTCGATGACGCCGCGGGAGATGGCTTCGAAACGGGCGAGGAAGGAGAAGGAGGAGAGGGTGTCGACGAGGCTGGAGGGAGCCCAGGAGGAGACGAACTGGAGCATGGAGTCGTGGCCGATGAGGAGGAAGATGAAGCAGAGGACGGCGGTGATGACGAAGGCGATGACCTGGGAGCGGGTGGAGGCGGAGACGGCGGCGCCGATGGCGAGGAACCCGCCGGCCATGAGGAGGGAGCCGATGTAGCCGAAGAAGATGACGCCGTTGTCGGGGTCACCGAGGACGTTGACGCTGATCCAGATGGGGAAGGTGAGGAGGAGTGCGAGGCCGGTGAAGAGCCAGGCGGCGAGGTACTTGCCGACGACGGCGCCGAGCTTGGTGATGGGGAGCGTCATAAGGAGTTCGGTGGTGCCGGCCTTGTGTTCTTCGGCCCAGAGTCTCATGGAGACGGCGGGGATGAGGAAGAGGTAGAGCCAGGGGTGGAAGTTGAAGAACGAGGCGAGGTCGGCCTGGCCACGGTCGTAGAAGCCGCCGAACTGGAAGGTGAAGACGCCGGCGAGGATGAGGAAGATGACGATGAAGACGTAGGCGACGGGGGTCACGAAGTACCCGGTGAGTTCGCGTCGGAGGACGGGCAACCAGCCTTGCATGAGGGGTCCCTTTCAGGTCTGGGAGTGATTACTTGGTGGGGGCGGTGAGATCGCGGAAGACGTCTTCGAGGCGGCCGGTGTCGATGCGCATCTGGTCGACCTTCCATCCGCGGTCGCGGCAGAGGCGGCTGACGCCGTCGGCGATGTCGCGACCTGGGCGTGGGAGGATGGTGCAACTGACGCGGACATCGCCAGCGTCGTCGGAGCGGCCGCGGTCGAGGACATCGGCGACGCCTTCGACGGCGCGGAGTTCGTCGAAGACGAGGGTCCCGGGGGGCGGGACAAGCATGAGGTTGACGGCGTTGTGGAAGCGGCTGCGGGACTGGAGGGAGGCGGGGGTGTCGTCGGCGACGATGCGGCCCTTGGCGATGATGATGGCGCGGGTGCAGACGGCCTCGACCTCTTCGAGGATGTGGGTGCTGAGGACGATGGCCTTTCCGGACTGCGCGGCGAGTTCGCGGATGAGTTGCCGGACCTCGTGTTTTTGGTTGGGGTCGAGGCCGTCGGTGGGTTCGTCCAGGATGAGGACCTGGGGTTCGTGGAGGATGGCCTGGGCGAGGCCGACGCGGCGCTTGAAGCCCTTGGAGAGGGTGTCGATGGGTTGATGGAGGACGCCGCCGAGGGAGGTACGGCGGACGGCGAGGTCGATGGCCTGCTGGGCCTGCTCGGCGCGGAGGCCGCGGGCGGAGGCGATGAAGCGGAGGAAGGAGTCGGGGGTCATTTCGGCGTAGAGGGGTGCGCCCTCGGGGAGGTAGCCGATGCGTTCCTTGACCTTGATGGGTTCGGCGGCGACGTCGTGACCGCAGACGAGGGCGGTGCCCGAGGTGGGGGCGAGGTAGCCGGTGACCATTTTCATGGTGGTGCTTTTGCCGGCGCCGTTTGGTCCGAGGAAGCCGAGGACTTCGCCGGGGGCGACGGAGAAGCTGAGGTTGTCGACGGCGAGGATGCCGTCGCCGGCGCCGAAGCGTTTGGTGAGACCTTTGAGTTCGATGAGGGGTTGGGACATGAGACTGGGCCTCCACAATCAACCGGGGAGCGGTGGCTGCCCGGGGCCATATTTATTCCCCGGGGACAAGCCGCGGGCAAGGGTAGGCACTACACCTGATAGAATCCAAACACGAAACAGTGAACCGGACTCAACGATGCGTGGGGAGGGGGTTTCCGTCGGCGGCAGGACCGGAGCGACCGGTGCAGACGGGGGGTTGGGGGAGAAGGAGTGAGGAGAAGGGTTGACCCCGGCGGGCCTGGTTTGGATGTTTGGAGGGTCCCCCCAGCGTGGAGCACGAACATGACGAACGAGGTTGATTCCTTTCCACTTCCACAGTCCCTTTGCGAGACGACCTGCCGGAGCGGGGTCGGGTTTGTGAGCATGACGGCGCGATCGGTCCGGGAGCGGCAGACGGCGGCGTTGCAGCCGCATTTGAACGCGATTTGCGACGAGTACGACGGTCGGATGGTGATTGACGCGTCGCGCGTGGATCAGTTCACGTGCGCGTGGGTGAACTGTCTTATTGGACTGTCGCGGCGGTGCCGGACGTTGGGCGGGGAGTTGATGATTGCGGGGGTCCCGCGGTTCGCGAGAGACTTGTTCGCGAGTACGGGGTTGGACAAGCACCTGCACATGGTGACTTCGGCGGATCATGCCCTTGGGGAGTTTGGGCTTCCGACGGTGGCGCCGTGGCGTCTGGCGGTTGCGCGTCTTCTGGATATTCCGGTCGCGATCAGGGCGGCGGCGTAAGAAGGCTGCGTGAAGGGTCGGCGGGGTGCAACAGGCACACCCGCGGGGCGTA
>JBIKMF010000220.1:0-7016 GCA_044359425.1 Phycisphaerales bacterium | reverse complement strand
TCGACCTCCTCGCGAGACTCCAGCCACCGCGCCACCGTCCACGCGCTCTCCGCCTGCCGCGCCGCACGCAGCGCGAGCGTCTTCAGCCCCTGCAACGTGAGCGACGCGTTCTGCGGCGTCTGGATCGCGCCCGTTGACTTGCGGATGAACTTGATCTGCTCCAGCAACTCGGCGCTGCGCGTCACGAGCGCACCACCCAGCGCGGCAGAGTGCCCGTCGATCAGCTTCGTCGTCGAATACACCGAGACGTCCGCGCCCAGGTCCAGCGGCTGCTGGAACACCGGCGTCAGGAACGTGTTGTCCACCGCGAGCAGGATCCCCGCCGCGCCCGTCGCCCGCGCCGCCGCGCGGATGTCCGTCAGTTCGAGCGTCGGATTCGAGGGCGACTCGAGGAAGACGAGCTTGGTGTTGGGCCGGATCGCCGCCGTGATCTCCGCCGTCCGCGTCGCATCAACGAACGTCGAGGTGATCCCCAGCTTCGACAAGAGCCGCGTCAGCAGGCGCGTCGTCCCGCCGTACACCGAGCGCCCGCACACCACGTGGTCACCCACGCTCAGCACCGCGAGAAACAGCGCCGTCTCCGCCGCGAGCCCCGTCGAGAAGCACGCCGCAGGCAACGCGCTTTCGAGCGCACCAAGCTCCCGCTCGAGCGCGCTCACCGTCGGGTTCGAGACGCGCGAATACTGGTGCACCGCGCCGTCGTCGATCCCCGATCGACAGAACGTCGTCGATTGAACCACCGCCGGTCGCAGCGGATCGCCCGCCCGCGGTCCGACGCCCGCCTGCGCACACAAGGTCGAAAGATCAAACGCTCTGGAATCGCCTGACATGCCGTGAGCTCCTTCACGGCATCAATCGCGGCAGCAGTGGCGTGGTGCGACGAACATCGTCGCTGATTTTGATGACAGCCGCAGTCGGCTTCATCCGCATCGTTCCCCACGCCGGGGGCTCGCCTCGGCACCGTGGCCCCTGGGGGCTCGGTTGCCGCTCGGAGCGATTGAGGCGCCCCGAGACTCTTGATGCATGAGCCAGAGTATCGGCACGCCGCCGCCACTGGTCAAGCGGAGCCAACGAAAAAGGCCGCGCCGGTTTCCCGGAGCGGCCTTAAGTGTTCAGAAGTTCAGCACAGGGGCTGAACGTCGCTGCTGATTAGCGGCGACGACGACCAGCGGCGATGCCACCGAGGCCGAGGAGGGCGAGAGCCGAGGGAGCGGGGACGATGCCGTTGCAAGCATCGAAGAAGTAGTCACGGCCGTCGAGGTAATCGGTCTCGCTGGTCTGGCCGTCGAGGCCGTTGCCGTTGTAGGCGGTGCCACGGCCGACGAAGCGACCGATCTGGTCGAAACGCTGGGCGCCGGTGCCCTCGTTGATGCCGACGGTCGCGGCGGCGCCGCCGGAGGCGGAGCCGACAGACCAGTTCATGTCACCGAAGGAGAACGCGGCGTTCAGACCGCCGAGGCCGTTCGGGCCACCGAAGCCGTTGCGGAGGCCGGTGATCGCGACCTGGAAGGTGTTGACCACGGTGTTGTTGCCCGAGAACACGCCGACGCCGTCCCAAGTGACGACGAGGGTGTCGTTCGCGTTGTCGCCGTTCATGTCGACGAACTTGTGCCACACGAGGTTGGTGTTGGTCGAGTCGACGCCCACGGTGCTGCGGGTGTCAACGTCGGCCCAGAAGGGGGCGATCATCGGGGTGCCGATCGGGAAACCGGTCGGGGTGAAGGACGCGATCGGGCCCGTGAAGCTCAGGTTGCCGTTGTTGTTGATGAACACGGAGCTGAAGTTGTTCTCGTAGAAGCAGAAATCGAAGCCCAGGGCGATGCTGCCCGTGGAGCCGTCGTCGTTGCGGGCCATGGACTGCGTCCAGCCAGCGGTGTTGCCCGAGTCGAAGGGGAACAGGAGGCCGAGCGCGCTGGCGTCAGCCATAGCGGTGCTGGCGGCGGCGGCAACAATCAAAGCAGCAATACGGTTCATGTCTCTCTCCTAAAATACCGGGACTCGGCCGCAGCGGAATGCGTTCCGAACCCCCACGTCCCCGGCCGACGATCACGCGCCGCCGACCGAAATGGGATTTTCCTATGGTCTTTTCGACCGGGCGTATGTTACCGACAATTCTCCTAGTTTCGAGAAATACCACCCGATTTTGTCTTTATTTTCAACGAACCAAAGTGTCCGACACCCCGCGAGGGGTGGCCCGCAGGCCTCCTACCGACCCGGAATCGACCTGAAAGCCTTTACACGACCCCGTGTTCAGCCTCGCCCCGCCGCCACCCGATAACCGTTCACCACCCATGTTCGTCGCCCGCGCACACTCCTTCGAACAACAAGCCCGCCTCGCCATCACCCTGGCCTGGGTCGCCGGTTGCACCAACGTCATCACCCTCGTCAAGTGCGGCGCCGTCACCAGCCACGTCACCGGCAACGTCAGCAACCTCGGCCACGCCGCCATCGAGGGTCACTGGTTCGTCGCCTCCTACCTCCTCTTCCTCCTCCTTATGTTCGGCCTCGGTGCCGCGATCTCATCCCTGCTCACAGAGACCGGCCGCCGGCACGGGTGGGACTCCATCTTCGTGCTCCCCATGGCCTTCGAGGCGTTCTTCCTCGCCGTCATCGCCATCGGCATCGAGTTCTGGGATCCCACGACCACCCCCACCACCGCCACCACCTGGGTCATCACCGCCGTCGCCTCCATGTCCATGGGCCTCCAGAACGCCACCATCACCCGCATCTCCAGCGGCGTCGTCCGCACCACCCACCTCACCGGCGTCCTCACCGACCTCGGCTCCGAACTCGTCCTCTTCCTCTTCTCCCTCCGAGACCGATTCCGCGACTCACCCCCGGGCGACGCACGCTCGATCGTTCGCGGCCTCACCGGCCACGCCTCGCTCAAGCGCCTCCTGATGCTCGCCTCGATCATCGGCTCCTTCCTCCTCGGAGCCGCGATCGGCACACTCGCCCTCGACCACATCCCGCGCTGGTGCATGTTCCCCCCCGTCGCCTTCCTGCTCTGGATCATCTTCCAGGACGTCCGCACACCCATCTGCGACATCGAAGGCTCCGACCTCGGCGACGACGATCTTGGCATCCAACTCCCCGAAGCGATCGCCGTCTTCCACCTCCGCAAAGGCAAGGGCAAGGCCGATCTCGCGCACCGACTCCCCGACCTCGAACGCTGGTGCGAACGCCTGCCCCTCTCCAAGCGCGTCGTCATCCTTGACCTCGGCGCCGCCGAACTCGACGCCGACGCCGCGAGCGAACTCCGCCAGCTCATCGTCCAATCCAAGGCTCGCGACCGCGTGATCATCCTCTCCGGTATCTCCGGCGCGCAGTACAACCAGCTCCGCCGCGAGGGCGCGGGCGACGCGCTCGACCCCTCCAACGTTTGCCCGGATATCGAGCTCGCCATCGCGCGCGGTCTCTCCATTCTCGAGCACCTCCCGCCTAGATAACGGAACCCCGCCCCTGCAGCGTCAGCGGCGGTCGCGGGCCGTCGTGGAACGGCCGCGCCCCCGGGTCCTTCGCGTCCGCGCCCGGTGGGCTCGCCGCATCGAGCGAGTACGCGAAGCGTTCAAACGCCTCCGTCGCCGCGATGACCTCGCGAAGCTGCACGCCGCCGAGCGCGTAGGGCAGGTCCGTCGCCTTCGCGAACAGATCGACCAGCGACGCATCCCCGGGCATCGGGTGGGCCACACTCTCACGCCACGCCCGCGAGTACCGCGCAACCGCCGCCATCGACGCGCGGAACCGCGTCCAGCGGTGACCGTCCCAGTCCGGAACGCCCTTGGGCTGCACGTCCGCGAAGCGACTCACCAGTCGCTTGCCCGCCGCGCGACCCTTCGCCGCGAGACCCGCGATCACCGCGGGCGGCATCGTGAGGTTCATCCCGCCCTCGTGCGGATCCAGCCACACCTCGGCGATGCGATCGCGGAAGCCCGGCAACGTGAGGTAGCTGTTGTCCGTCCACGTCTGCGCCGAGCGGAAGACCGCGCCGCCGACGCCGAAGAGCTGCCCCAGCGGCGACTTCGCGCCGAGAAACCGGTTGAACAACTCGAGCGTGCCATCCGACGCGGACCGCGTCATCCACACCCCCGCCTCGTCCACGTTCAAGCGGTCGGGCTTGCCAGCCTCCTTGGAGTACTGGAGGTTGATCGCGAGTGTCGGCCAGCGCGGGAATGGGCTGTCGAAGAAGTGGATCGGCAGGTTGCTGGTGATGCCACCATCGGCGAAGTACACGCGCTCGTACCGCATGGGATCCGCGCGGTAGTCCGGGTGGTACAGCGGCACCAGCGAGAAGAGCACCGGGAAACTCAGGCTCATTCGCACACCGAGGATCACCGGCAGCTTGTCGCGCGTCGGCAAGGGCAGCAGGTGCGCGGGCATCTCCGGCGGCTTGCGGATCTTGTTGCCCTCCGCGATCAGATAGTCCACCACGTACCCGGGGAAGTACGACAACAACTCCTCCGGCGAGAACGCGAAGCGGTTGTCGAGGTTCGGCAGCACGTACGGCCGACCGAACGAGAGGCACGTGCTCACCAGTTGCAACTGGATCGACTGATGCCCCGTCATCGTGCTCTTGAGATGATCGGGGACCGGAGCGCTCCACAGATCACCGAACGTGAGCGGCCGCCCCTCGGGCATTCCGGCGATCGTGTCCATCCGCTCCGAGAGCCACCGCGTCAGGGCCGGCATCGAGCCGGGAGGGAGCGACACTCCGTTCGCCATGCCGGTACACAGACCATGCTCGTTCTCCGAAAGCGGCGCGAGCGCGGCATCGGAGAGCAGCAACCGGGCGAAATCGAAGTACAGGCGTGCCTTCCCGAAGAGGCCGCGGTCTTCCTTCTTCTCGATCGCGCGCAGGAAGGTGGCGAAGAGCCCGGTCGTGCGTGCGTCCGGGCGGAAGAGTTCCAGCAGCTTCCCCTCGCCGCCGATCAGGCCCGGGATCTCCGCGAGGAGCCGGTATCCCTCGTCGCTCCCGCGCCGACGGCGCAGCTCGGCCGCCGCGGCCATCCCCGCCGCGATCGCGCCCGCCGACGTTCCACCGATCCCCGACAGCGTGAACCGCTGGCGGATCTCATCGATGGCCGGCGGGTACAGGATCCCGCTCGTGATGCCGCCCTTGAGCACGAGGTCGCAGACGAGGTTCGGGCTCGCACTCATGATTCCGCCTTATTTTTATATACAACTTACTTCGGCCAACCCTCGGGCATCCACTCCGGAAGATCCTTGATCGATTCCCTCGCAGCGGCCGAGGTCGGCACGCCCCACGCGACGAAGAACGGCCCGAGGTTCTTCCCGCACGCCCGGCTGAACCGCACCATCCACTGGTCGCGCTTCTCGTCGTCGCCCCTGGGTCGCTGATCGCGGGGCAGGTCGCGGTACTCCGCGAACACCTTCTTGAACGTCTCCCAGCCGAACGCCTTCTGCAACTGCACGTACATGTGCAGCGCGAGGAACGGATCGTTCTGCCACTGCTCGAACTTCGCGCCGCCCTCGAGGTACTTCTCGAGCGAGGGCGGCGTGTTCACGCCGCCATGCCCGCGGTCGCCGGGCTTGGGCGTGCAGATGGTGTCGATCGCGTGCAGCGAGAACAGGTTGCACGTCACTTCAACGGTTCCGCCGAAGGTCCAGTCACCCTCCTGGTGGTTGTGGCCCAACTCATGCAGCAACCCCCACGTGCCCTCGCGCAGCCGCGTGACTCCCACCATGTCGTCGACCGCGTCGAGGTGCGTCATGATCGGGTAGCCGCTGTGCATGTACCCCGCGCTGATCTGCACGTCGGGCACGAACCGGTGCGGGCGTTCAGGAACGATCGGGATCGTGCCGAGCGTCGCGTGCGCGTCGCTGATCTGATCCCAGAACGCCATCAACTCCTCCGGGTTCTCCAGCGTCCGCAGCGCGGCACTGGGCACGCTGACGATGACCTTCCGCGACTCGACCTCGCCCCACGGCCCCGGCGCGTTCCGCAGCGTCTTCCACTCCTCGGCGGTCGTCTTGCCGAGGACGTAGCGTGGCGACTCGACGGCGCCAGCGACGGCGAACGTCCCCGTGCCCTCGCGCTTCCGCGGGATCTCGATGTACACCAGACCACCGAACGCGCTGGCCACCTGCGTCTCGCCGGCCTTGAGCTGCCACTGGCGGGAGATGTCCGGCACGCGCGACCACTTGTCGTGGTGCCAGAGGTGATCCGTGTGGCACCCGATCCGGACGCTCGCCCCGTGCGTGTCCGCCGCCGTGATCGTGATGACCTCGCCCGCCGCGGCGTACAACCCGGTGCTGTGCCAGCCGGGGACCGTGAGATCAAGCGTGAGCTCGCGCGAGATCCGCGGCGCGTCGACCGCTACTGATCCGGGGAACGATGCCGCGGCGGGATGGGCCTTGACGTCGCGTGCGGAGGTGCGGCGTTCGAGGTCGACCTGCAACGAGAGCAGAACGCGGGCGACGCCGTCCTTCGCGCGGAGGGGCTTGCCCTGCGAGGGCGTCAGCTCGGCTGAGCTCGCGGCGAGCAGCTTGGTCGCCCGGGCATGGAGCACGTGCGACGGCGGCAGTGCGCGGAGCGCGGCGATGAGTGTCTTGGACTGCTGCGCGGCCAGCTCGCTGCGATCGCGCACCGCGGCTTCGAGCGCGAGCATCGCGTTCGAAGCGTGGAGCGACTCGGGCACGGGACCGATCGTGAACTCGCCGGGGCCGGTCGGGTCGAGCGTACCGTCGCACCACGCGATGCCAGCATCGATGAGCAACTGGTTGCCGGGGTGGTCGAGGATGGTCTTGCCCGGGTTGAGCTGAAGCCAGCCCCAGCCGAGGCCGGCGGTGAGAAGCCCCCCACCGCCCTTGAGGTACGTGGCAAGCTCGCGCCGTTCCGCGGGGCCGATGGAGTGGCTGTCGACAACGACCGCGCCGTACTCGGCGAGCGTCTCGTGCCACTTGGGCTTGAGCGCGACGGCTGTGAACCCGTTGGCGTTGAGCAGGGTCACCATCGCGTCGTTGCGCCAGACGCCGATCTTCGCCGCGGGCGAGCG
>JBIKMF010000219.1:0-7035 GCA_044359425.1 Phycisphaerales bacterium | reverse complement strand
TCGCCAACGACTCCGTCCGCCCCGCCCTCCGCACCCTGGGCTACTCCGACCAGCACGCCCGCGAGATCATGGCCTACCTGCTCGGCACCCTCAGCCTCGACGTCCCCCTCCCGGCGGGCGTCAAGGGTGCCAAGGCCGGCGAGACCCTCGCCTCCTTCCTCCAGGCCAAGGGCCTCCCGCAGTCCGACCTCAAGGCCATTTCCGAATCGCTCCCCGGTGTCTTCGAGCTCTCCTTCGCCTTTGGCGGGTGGACCATCTCGGCCGACGGTCTCAAGGCCTGCGGCATCGACCCCGACGCCGCGAAGGCAGACATGGGCTTCAACCTCCTATCCGCCCTCGGCCTCTCCTCCGACCACATCGAGAAACTCAACCTCGTCATCTGCGGTGCCAGCACCATCGAGGGTGCGCCCCACCTCAAGCCCGAACACCTCCCCGTCTTCGACTGCGCCAACAAGTGCGGCAAGCTCGGCGTTCGTTACATCGCCGCCGAAGGCCACATCCGCATGATGGCCGCGGCACAGCCCTTCATCTCGGGCGCCATCTCCAAGACCATCAACCTCCCCAACGACGCCACCGTCGACGACATCAAGAACTGCTACCGCCTCTCCTGGGAACTCGGCCTCAAGGCCAACGCCCTCTACCGCGACGGCTGCAAGCTCAGCCAGCCCCTCTCCGCAACCGCCGACGAAGCCAAGAAGGAAAGCGGTCGCGAAACCGCCGAGGCCAAGCCCGCCGAGGCCCCCGCCCCCGCCGAGGCCACCTCCCAGCTCACCAAGCCCGAGCCCACCATGCTCGAGGCCAAGCCCAAGGCTACCCGCCGTCGCCTCGCCGACACCCGCCGCTCCCTCACCCACAAGTTCAACGTCGCCGGCCACGAGGGCTACCTCACCGTTGGCCTCTACGAGGACGGCCAGCCCGGTGAGCTCTTCATCACCATGAGCAAGGAAGGCTCCACCATCGGCGGCCTCATGGATTCCCTGGGTACCGCCACCAGCGTCTCCCTCCAGTACGGCGTGCCCGTCAAGAGCCTGGTCGACAAGTTCAGCCACCAGCGGTTCGAGCCCGCCGGCATCACCGAAAACCAGGACATCCCCTTCGCCAAGAGCCTCGTGGACTACATCTTCCGCTGGATGGGCATGCAGTTCATCCCCGGCTACGCCGAGGAGAACTCCCCCCGCTTCGCCGCCGAACGCGAGGCCGCCCAGCGCGAGCTGGCCTCGCTGCAGCCCGAGATCCACAGCCGCGTCCTCAAGTCCGAAGTCATCGTGAAGGTCACCACCCAGGAAAGCATGCTCGACTCCTATATGAAGGAAGTCAGCGACGCCCCCGCCTGCGACGTCTGCGGAAACGTCACCGTCCGGAGCGGCACCTGCTACAAGTGCCTCAACTGCGGCAACAGCCTCGGCTGCAGCTGAACCAGCCCCGGTCTTTCGTCCATGCGTGGTTTGGGAGATCGATGAAGGAGGTGACGAAGCCAGGGCCGGTCCCGAAGTGGGCCGGCGAAAACGGAGATTCGCCGGGACGGCACGCCGAGGATCGGTAGCCGTCCTCCGCTCAGGCGAACCCCAACCAAACGGCGAACAGCCGGGTCCCCCCCCGCGACCCGGCGCTGAAAGGTCCAGACGCCCGGCCCTCATCCCCACAGATGAGCCCCCCGGGCCCCCGCCAAGGAGGTTGGTCGGCGAGTCGATTCGATCCGTGCCCCGGCCCAGTCCCTCCCTCACCGTTCTCCCCGATCCACCAAAGCAGGGGATGCGAGAGGCGCCGTCCACCCCGGCCATCTTAAGACCCTCGCCCCCTGCAATCCCTGAGCCCCCGGGTTCCACCACCCGGGGGTTTCTTTGTTTTTATGCCTCACCGCCTCAAGGTGCGGTAACCCCTTGCCGATGGTCCGGATCACGCGGCCTGGGAGGCCCCAAAGCCTCTTCAAACCCATACAGCCAGAGAAAATGCATGTATTTTGCGTGACAAAGCCTCGCCTGCTCTGTACTGTCGGAGTGCATCCCGTGAGGGGTGCAGAGAGACTTGGGTCCTGTTTCCGCTGCGGGCATCGAGCCCGTGGCCAACCCAGACGTGAGGAGAGTAGAGATGCGTATTCGTTCCGTTCTTGCTGTTGCTGGTCTTGCTGCCGCCGCTTCGTTGGCGAACGCTGACGTCGTTGCCTCGTTCTCGTACGACGACCTCGCCGGTTCGTACTCCGGCAACGCTGGCGTCGGCACCTTCAGCGCCGTTGCTGTCGACACGACCGAGCTCCAGTCCTCCGGCGATGCTTCCCGCATCGTTCCGACCGAGGGCAGCGCGGTGTTCGAGCCCGGCTTCGTCAGCGGCATGAACCCCGCCGACTTCCAGATCAGCATCAGCGTCAGCACCACCAGCCCCACCAACGCCACGGGCTCTGGTACCTTCTCCGCCACCGATGCCGATGGTGACACCATCTCCGGCACGATCGCCGGTGAATGGAACCTCGTCGGCAACTTCTTGGCCTTCAGCGGCAACCTCGCCAACGTCGTCCTCACCGACAACGGTGCCAACGACAACGCGTTCAACGGCACCGACGGCTCCTCGACCGACTGGTCGATGGCCCTCCCCGGTGGCCCCGTGTTCGAGGGCGCGATCGTGAACCTCGTCTTCGGTGCGACCGACTTCTTCGCCTCCAACTTCGAGAACCGCGCCACCGGCGTGACCGCTCAGATCATCCCGGCCCCGGGCGCCATGGCCCTCCTCGGCCTCGGTGGTATCGTCGCCGGCCGTCGTCGCCGCTAATCAGCTCTGACTTCAGATCGAGAGGCCCCCGCACTTCGCGGGGGCCTCTTTGTTTTTCCCCACTCCCTCACCTCCGCACCCGCGACATCTCTTCCACGTCAGGGCAACTCCAGGCCCCGCAGCCGCGCCGTGGCTCCTTCCCCCTCCTTCCACCGCCCGCCCTCTTCCCGCGAGCTCCCGAAGGCCTCTACACCCGCAGCAGTCGAGCGCGTCCCAAAAGTCGGCCAACACCACAAACCGGGACTATCACCGGTTCGGCCCCGAGAACCAACGATGAACGCCAACAAAGAAATTTGTCTGATAATCGGTTGCGTGAGAGGCCGAGAAAGGCCCCTGAATCCCTTGGAAGGGGCTTTCTGCCCACTTGAACAGGGGAGTGAGTATTTTGTGATCGAAAACTTTCGAACTTTCGATCCGAAGAGCGTTGACAAACGCATGGATTGGAGACAAACTAGTCTGTCGGGACGTGAGACACCTCGACGTCGTTCTTGGGAGAGTCTGCACTTCGCAGGCATGGCTGGGGGAAGAGGAGAGAGCTTCAATGAACTTTGGTAAGAACAGCATCGTGACCTTGGCAGCTATCGCAGGAGGCATGTGCGCCTCCGCCGCGACCGCTGACGTGGTCCTTGTGTCCATGACGTTCGACGACCTTGCTGGCTCGTACAGCACTGGCTCGAGCACCTTCACGGCTTCGGCCGTTGATACGACCCGCCTCCGGACCTCCGGCGACGTGTCGCGACTGGTCCCTGCCGAAGGTACCGCGTCCTACTCGCCCGGCTTCGTCAGCCAGGCCGATCAGGGCAACTTCGTGATGTCGGTCGCTGTCGGCGCCCTCGCGATGGACGGGACCCGCTCCGGCAACGGCTCTTTCACGGTGACCGATGCGGACGGCGATCAGATCGTCGGCGCCATCAACGGCACCTGGCGTAACCTCGGCCTCGGCTTCATCGCCTTCGACGGCGTGCTCAGCCAGGTCTTCGTGAACGACAACGGCGCTCAGGACGGGACCTTCAACGGCTCCAACGGTGGCGCCTGGGACCTCGACCTGCCCGCCCTCGAGCCCTACCGTGGCGCTCTTGTGCAGCTCGTCCTCGGTGCGAACGGCTTCTTCGGCTCCAACTTCAGCAACCGCGCTACCGGCGTGACGGCTCAGATCGTCCCCGCCCCCGGTGCCCTCGCTCTCGCGGGCCTCGGTATGCTCGCCGCCGGCCGCCGTCGCCGCTAAGCCAGCATCCTCTTAAATTTCACAAACCCTCGGCAGCAATGCCGGGGGTTTGTTGCTTTTGACCCAGCGAGCTCGTTGAACCAACCATCGCGCCGCGCCCCCGCCCATCAGCTCAACCCTCACGCGCCTACGGCGTCTTCACCCCCAACGCCGCCGCCCCCATCGGCACATCAAACCGCTCCCGCGTCGTGCAGTACGACAGGCCCCCCATCCGCCCAGTCGCATCCACCTTCGCCGGATCCAGGTGCAGCCGCTCGTTTGCCACGCCCTCCCGCACCCACACGTGCCGCACCTCGCCGATCACCACGTTGCCCCCAGACCCCGCTCCCGGGTTCATCCGCACTACCTGCACCGTCCGGCACTCGTAGCTCACCGCCGCCTCGGCGATCCGAGGCGCCTTTACCCGCCTACACGCCGCCGGCGTCAGGCCCGCCATCGCGAACTCCGATTCCCCAAACGGCAGGTCCTCCGCCGTCGCGATCCCCTTGCCGATATCGGCCGTGCTTAGCACGTTCACCACGAACTCGCCGGTGCCCCCCTCCGCAATCGGCTTGCAGTTCACCAGCGTGTCCTTCTCCGTTCCGTCCGGCCTGTTCGCAGGGCAGAACAGCAGGCTCAATGGGTTGCTCCCCACGCCCGCAAAGAACGAGAACGGCGCGACGTTGTGCCGCCCCAGCGCATCGCACGTGGAAACCACCGCGATCGGCCTCGGGATGATCCCGCCGATCAGCAGCTTGTACCGGTCCGCAATGGAAAGCGTGCTCGGGTCAATGTCCATGACCCAGCGTAGGGCTCACAGCACCCGAGTCAGCACCTGCATGATGCCCAGGGCGTACACCCCGGCGAACAGGTCGTCGATCAGGATCCCCCAACCTCCCGGCACCCGTTGCAGCCCCCGCGCCGGCCACGGCTTCACGATATCCAGCAGCCGGAAGCAGATGAACGCCCACACGATCGTGAACGCCGCCTCACCCACAGTCGCGAACGCCGACGCGGGCAGGAACATCAAGGGAAGGCACTGCCCCGCGGTCTCGTCCGCCACGACCTGCGACGGGTCCTTCTTGAAGAAGCACACCTCCGCCCGGTCCCCTTGCATGATGCAGGCCGCGCAGAACACCACGAACACCACCCCGAGAATCCCGTGGTACAGCCACCAGTGGGCCGGCGCCCACCCCGTGGGGTTGATCAGACCCAGCGCCACGAAGGCGATCGGCACGACCAGCGGCGGCAACGATCCCCATGTCCCGGGCGCCGGGCGCATGTGGCCGAGTCCAAACGTCGTGATGAAGCGGGGGGCTCTTCGCATAGCTCAGTGCTTGGGCGGTCGTGGGGGGAGGGGTTCGGGATCGAACGCGCCCCGCAGGCCGCGAACGGCGTAGGGCCAACCGCTGACGACAGTTACGGCGACCGTGATCCACACGAGCACGTCGATCGCGATCCGGCCGGGCATGCCCCGACCGACGTTGGTGATCCCCAGGATCAGCAGGATCGCCGGGATCACGCACGCCTGCACGATCATCTTGACCTTGCCGGTCACCGTCGCCGAGAAGTCCTCGCCGTCGGCCTCTTTGATCGCTCGGATCGAGGTGACCAGCAGCTCTCTCCCCAGGATCAGCACCGCCATCCAGGGCATAACCCCCGAAACCTGCAGGATCGGCCGCCCCTCATCCGCCAGCTCCGCCCCGAACCGGGGACCCGCCAGCATGATGAACGACCCGACCACCAGCACCTTGTCGGCGAAGGGGTCCATGATCCGGCCGAACTTGCTGACCACCTTCCACCGCCGGGCAAGGGGGCCGTCGATCGCGTCCGTCAGCGCGGCCAACCCAAACAGGGCCGCCGCGATCAGGTACGCCCACAGCGGATGCCGCGGGGTGACCGCCTGGATCAAATCTCCCGCGGGGTAGTTCCAAACCGACAGGAGGGTGAAGAAGGCGAGGGCGAAGATCAGCCGGAGAATGGTCAGCGCGTTGGGGAGCCAACGGCGGAATCCCGTCGCGGGGGGAAAGAGGTCTTCTGGGGAAGAGTTGTCCACTCGTGGTAGCGTAGCGAGGCGGATCCCTACCGGCGGTTGAACACAGGGGATCGGGAAGACTATCCTCACGACTCTCCCCGAGGTGGCGCCGAGCCCCCTCGAGGGGCGAACGAACTCCGAAGGACAGCCACCGTGGGCACGATTCTGAACCCCTTCCTCCTGTACGGATTGATCGCTCTCGGGGGCCTGGGCGTATGCCTGGCACTCCCCCGCAAGGGCCTCAGCCCGCAGGTCATCGGTGCGCTCATCGCGGGCGCGGCGGGTGGCCTGTTCATTCTCTTCCTGACGCAGAAGGCGATGGCCGAAGGGGCGGTGCCGAACGTCTACTTCTACATCTTCTCGGCCGTCGCGCTCGGGGCTGCGCTGCGGGTGATCACGCACCAGCGGCCCGTGTACGCGGCGCTGTACTTCATCCTGTCGATCATCGCCACCGCGGGTTTGTTCCTGATTTTGTCCGCGGAGTTCATGGCGTTCGCCCTGATCATCGTGTACGCGGGCGCCATCCTGATTACCTACCTGTTCGTCATCATGCTCGCGACGCAGGCCCCCGACGAGGGCGAGATCGAAGTGCTGACGGAGTACGACACGGCGGCACGCGAGCCGATCGCCGCGACAGTGGTGGGGTTCCTGCTGCTGGCGGTCCTGACCACCATGATGTTCCGGGGCGTTTCGTCGCTGCCGGAGCCCAAGCCCTCGGGCACGGAAGCACTGATCGCGGAGATGCCGCTCAAGGTTCAGCGCACGCTGCGGAACCACGGGCTCCTGGGGGATCACGAGAAGGTCGAGTCCGTGGCGCTCGTCCGCGATCCCGCGGGCGAGGTGTCCGCGCTCAAGCTGACGCTCAAGGGCGGAGGCGAGTCGGTGGTGCCGAAGGAGAAGTGGCCCGAGGGGATGGACGTGACCAACGTCGAGGCCCTGGGGTTCAACCTGCTCCGCGACCACCCGGGCGCGATCGAGATCGCGGGCGTGATCCTGCTGATGGCGATGCTGGGCGCCGTGGTGCTCAGCCGCA
>JBIKMF010000218.1:0-7041 GCA_044359425.1 Phycisphaerales bacterium | reverse complement strand
GACAACGGCCCACGCACGTTCTCCGACCAGAACTCGCCGTACACGGTGTCCACGGCGATCCATGGCTCGCGCGAACCCGGACGCGACAGCTGAATCTCATCCCCGATCACCCACCCCTCGTACCCATTCAAACGCGTGTCGGCGACCACCTTCCCTTCCGGGAGCCTGACAACGCGCACGTTGTAGTACGGACGCTCGCGCCCGCCCGCCGTGATCTCGAAGCGACCGTTCTCCTCGAGATCAAAGCGCCACACTCCGTCTTTGCTCCGCATCTCGCGACGAAGGCCGACCGGCCGCGGCGTGGGTGCCTCCGGAACGCTGGCGATGTCCGAAGCAGGCCGGAGAGGAGCCTCCACCGGGGCGGGAACGAAGCTCACGGGTGGAGGCGTTGGCGAAGCGGGTGCAACGGGCGATGCGGGAGGAGTCGCCTTCGGCTGAACAGGCCAGGGCCCCGCGGGCGTGCGTGGGTTCGTGAAGCGATTGATGAAGCTGGCGATCGGCTGACGGCCGTTGGTGCCGCCGCCGATCCACTCGGCGCGCTCGAGGTCGATCTCTGCGCGGATGATGCCCCCCAGTGGGTTGGCCATCGTGGCAAGCTCGATCCGCAGGACGGGACCGGGGCCGAACGCGCAGGCCACCGGGGCGAAGGGGCCGTCTCGCAGGTCGATGATCGGGTCTTCGCGGCCTTGGTACCGCAGTTCCGCCGCGAGCAGTGCCGGATGGACGGGATGAGGCCTGGACTGCAGATGGAGGACCCACGGGCCGCACTGCGAAGTAGTCGTGTTCTGCATCGCGGTCGCCTCCACCCCCCCACCACGCCTCCCTCCACTCCCGCCGCGACGATGGTACGGGGTCTTCGCCCGGTCGGCTCCGACCCTACACTCTGCCCCATGTCCCCAGACCGCGTCCGCGCAAACGCCTGGCACTACATCCTCGCGGGCACGATGTTCGTCGTGCTCGGGGCGCTGTTGATCTATCCCATCCTGCTGACGGTCCGCGGGGGATTCGCGGAAGACCCAGCAACCGGTCACGGGTTCACCTTCGACCACCTGATCCGGCTCTTCGAGAACCCGATCGTGCTCGATGGGCTGGTGAACTCCCTCAAGCTGGCCACGGGCACCACGACGCTCGCGGTCCTCATCGCGCTCCCGCTGGCGGTGCTCAGTGCGGGGTACAAGTTCCCGCTCAAGGGCTTGTTCAACGCGTGCATCCTGGTGCCGCTGATTCTGCCGCCGTTCGTCGGGGCGATCGGCATCCGGGCCATGTTGGGCAAAGAGGGCGCGGTCAACGCCCTCTTCGGAACCGACTTTGACATCCTCGGCGATGCGAAGGTCTTCGGCGTCATGGCGATGCAGGCCCTGTCGCTGTACCCGATCATCTACCTGAACGCGACCGCGGCGCTCGCGAACCTCGATCCCGCGCTGGCGGAGGCCTCCGAGAACCTGGGCGCGAGCCGCACCCGGACGTTCTTCCGCGTGACGCTCCCGCTGATCCGCCCCGGCCTCTTCGCCGGCGGCACGATCGTCTTCATCTGGAGCTTCACCGAACTCGGCACGCCGCTGATGTTCGACTACTACAAGGTCGCCCCCGTCCGGATCTTCAACGGCCTGAAGGACGTGGAGAACAACGCTGAGCCGTACGCCCTCACCGTGGTGCTGCTCGCGATGGCGATCGGCACGTACGTGCTGGGCAAGGTCCTCTTCGGCCAACGGGGCCACGCGATGTACAGCAAGGCCGCGCGGGCCGGCGGCGAAGCCGAACTCACGGGCTGGAAGGGGTACGCGGCGGCGGGGTTCTTTGCCGCGGTGACATTCCTGGCGGTGATGCCGCACCTGGGTGTGATCCTGACGAGCGTGACGCACCCAGGGCAGTGGTACGGATCGGTGCTGCCGAAGGTGTTCACGGGCTCGCATTACGGCGAGGCCCTCGGGGCCCCGGATTCGTTCCGCGCGATCGTCAACAGCCTGAAGCTGGCGACCGGGGCGATGGTGCTGGACATCGGCGTCGGGATCGTGGTGGCGTACCTGATCGTGCGCACGAAGGTGGTCGGCCGGAACGTGCTGGATGCGCTGTGCATGCTGCCGCTGGCGGTGCCGGGGCTGGTGATGGCATTCGGGTACGTGGCGATGAGCCTGCGGTTCCCCTTCGGCAAGGACGGCCCCCTCTCGGGGTTTGCGAGCATCATCTCGGCGGATCCGAACCCGGTGCCGTTCCTGATCATGGCGTACTCGATCCGGCGGCTGCCGTACATCGTGCGTTCGACGGTCGCGGGGCTCGAGCAGACCAGCGGCGAACTGGAAGAGGCCGCGATCAACCTGGGCGCATCACGCGTCACGGCGGTGCGGCGCGTGATCCTGCCGCTGATCATGGCGAACCTGATCGCCGGCGGGCTGCTTGTGTTCGCGTTCTCGATGCTCGAGGTCTCCGATTCGCTGATCCTCGCGCAGCAAGCGGCTGATTTCCCGATCACGAAGGCGATCTGGTCGTTCGCGGACCGCTACGGCGACGGCCCGTACATCGCGAGCGCGATGGGCGTGTGGGGCATGGCCCTCCTGACCGTCACACTCGTCGCGGCCTCCAGCCTGCTGGGCAAGAAGCTCGGCTCGATCTTCCGCGTGTAACGCGGCGCGAGCGCACGCACACCCGCACAAACCGCACACCCCACCCACAGCCCCCGCGCCGCGGCACTTCTTGCGCCAGAAACAAATGCTCGCGCGGATGCGGTCGATAGCACTTCTGAACACGGAGGTGCGTATGGGTCCGTCCGAGAAATCGTTCAACCAAGTGAAGTCGATCCTGGGCAAGCTGGATCGCAACATCGATCAGCTCCGCGCCCAGCGCCTGAATCCAACACCGACGAACACGCCATTTGCGCCACCGACGCCGGCGCCCGCGCCGGCCGCCGCGCCCCCGCGTGCGGCCTCGGGTTACGGCAGAGCGACCCCGCTCCCGCCCCGCTGATTCGATTCATCCGACACACACGACACAGGCAGGATGCGGTTACCGTGAGGGGGACCGCGTCTTGTCGTTTATCTGGACGTCTGTTCCCCCAGTCGGGCCAGTCGTTCCTCGGCCCGTACCGTGCGGGCGTGGTCCTTGCCCAGTTTCGCCGCCAGTACGTCGCGGCTGCGGGTCAGCTCCCTGCGGGCCTCGTCGGTGCGTCCCGCCGCGCGTAGACAGTCGCCGTAGTTGTTGCGGAAGATGGCGGCCAGGTAGTGATCCTCGGGGAGCCCGGCGTCGACGAGCTGCATCAACTCCTCGAACTGGGTCAGCGCAGGGCCAAAGTCCCCGCGGCTCTGCAGGAACATCGCGTAGTTGTTCATCGCGCTCCATGTCTCCGGGTCTTTGCCCCCGGCCGCATCGCGCCGGAGCTGGACCACGCGCTTGTAGAAGTCCTCCGCCTCCGCGGCCCGGCCGAGGTCCTCGCAGAGGAACGCGAGCGCGTTCATCACGATGAGCGTCTTCGTGTGCGAGTCGCCGAGCTGCTGCGTGAACACCTCGTACGCCTCGCGGAGCAGCGGCTCCGCCTTGCCGTACTCCTTGATCGTGACGTAGAACTGCCCCAGGTTGATCGCCGAGATCATGGTGGACACGTGCCGCTCGCCGAAGACGCGCCGCCGCCGCGCGAGGCCGTCCTCGAAGATCCCCGCGGCCTCCTCGTTGCGGCCGAGCCGCTGGAGCGACGCGCCGAGGTTGTTGAGCGTGGTGAGCGAGTCGGGATGGTCGGGCCCGACGGTATCGGCCCGCATCTGGTACGCCTTGCGGAGCATCTCCACCGACTCCTCGAAGCGGCCGAGGTCCTTCAGCACGATGCCAAGGTTGTTGTAGAGCGTCTGGACCTCGCGGCGACGCGAGCCCCACGCGGGTTCGCACACCGCGATCGCCGCGCGGATGAGCGTTTCACCCTTTGCCATCCCGCCTGTCTCCTGGTACACGCGCCCGAGTTCGGCGGAGGTCATGGCGGTGTCGGGATCGTCCTTGCCGTAGACGCGCTCGTAGATCTCGAGCACGGTGGTGTACAACTCCTGCGCTTCCGAGAAGCGGCCACGGTCGGCGATGACCCCCGCGAGGTTGCGCCTCGCCTGCAGCGTGGTCTTGGCCTGCGGCCCATCGGTCGCCTCGCAGAGCCTCACCACTTCGAGGTACTCGATCTGGGCCTGCTCGTACTTCCCGAGATTGCGGTACGTGCGGCCGATCGCGTCGCGGACGGCCGCCTCCACGCTGGGCTTGTCCTTCAGGCCGCCCGCCTGTGCCGCGGCGGTGTCGAGCAACTCGCCGAGCTTGGGTTCGCGTCCCTGCGCGATCTCCGGGTCCACCGCGGAGAGCATGTCGGTGAGGAACAGGGTCACGGCTTGTGCGCGGGCGGCCTCTTCCGCGGCGGCCTTCTCGGCCTTGATCGCGGCGTTGCGGCCCGCGGTGGCCTGCTTCGCCTGCCAGGACGTGCCCGCGATCCCGAGGATCAGCAGCACGAACGCCGCCACGATGCCCGTAACGAGCTGGCGGTTGCGCCGAGCGAACTTCGTCCACTGGTAGACCGTGCTCGGAGGACGCGCGAGGATCGGTTCGTCCGAGAGGAACCGCCGAAGGTCCGCCGCGAGATCCGACGCCGACTGATACCGCCTCGCCCGGTCCTTCTCGAGCGCCCGGCGCGCGATGGTGTCGAGGTCGCCGCGGCATTCGCGGTTCACCATCGCGAGGGCGCGGGGCTCGTCGGTGGTGATGACCCTCGCGGCCTCGGGCACGGTCTTGTCGCGCACGTCGTGTGGCATGCGACCGCTGAGCACTTCGTAGAGGATCACACCCAGCGTGTACACATCCGATCGCGTGTCGACGTCACCGGGTTCGCCCGCGATCTGCTCGGGGCTCATGTAGGGCACGGTGCCGACAAGCTGGCCGGCAATGGTGTCGAGCGTGACCGCGCCGTCGCTGTCGGTCGCCCGCGCCACGCCGAAGTCGAGGATCTTCGGCTCGCCCGCGCCGGTGATCAGGATGTTCGACGGCTTGAGATCGCGGTGCACCACGCCCTTGGTGTGCGCGTGCTGGACGGCGTCGCAGATCTTGCAGAAGAGCTCGATGCGGGCCCGGATGGGGGGCTTCGCGCGAGACACGTACTCCGCGAGCGTTTCGCCCTCGATCAGTTCCATCGCGAAGTACGGCTGAGGCCCCGCGCCGGTATCGGCGGTGCCCGCGTCGAACACCTGCGCGATACCAGGGTGCTGCAGGCGTGCGAGCACCTGCGACTCGAGCTCGAACCTGCGCAGGAGGCGGGAGGTGAGCAACCCCGGTCGGATGACCTTGAGCGCAACCGTCCGGCGGGGCTGGTCCTGCTCGGCCAGGTACACCACGCCCATGCCGCCCTCGCCCAGCAGCTTCTTGATGGTGAATCGCCCCAGCTTCTTGAGTGGCGCGAAGGTCTGCACGGGGTCGGCGGTGCTCTGCTCATGGCCCGCGTGCGCGGACTCGAAGAGTTCCTCCGCTGCGCCACCCGCGATGGTGGCCGATTCCTGCTGGGCGAGCATTCCGCCCGCGACGCGTCGCAGGGTCGCGTCGGATCCGCACCGCTGATCAAGGAACCCCGCGCGCTCGCCCACGGGCAGCCGCAGCCCCTCCAGGATCAGTTCTCGGGCGGTCTGGTAGGTGCGATCGTCCACGCCGTTAAGGTGCCCCGCTTTCCGCCCGGTGCAACCCGCTCCGATCCGCGAAGTGTCGTGGCGTTCCGGTTGTGCCGGTGGTATCAGTCGGGCAGCCGATCAAGCTCGGCCGCGACACGGTCCACAAGCCCCTTGAGCGCCTCGGGGCCGAAGTCAAACCGCAGCCCCGCCGCGCGGAAGAGCTCCGGCAGCGGCCTGCTGCCACCCAGGCGCAGCGCGTTCATGTACAAGTCGACCGCGGCGCGTTCACCGCGCTCGAGGCTGATCAGCCAGAGCTGGAGGGCCCCGAGCTGCGCGATCCCGTACTCGATGTAGTACATCGGGTGCCCGAAGAGGTGGATCTGGCGCTGCCAGAAGTGCTTCTTGTACGGCTCGAGCCCCGTCCAATCCGCCGTGCCACCGAAGCGGCGGTCCAGCTCCAGCCAGTCGGCCGTTCGCGCGTCGCGCGTGTGGCCGGGATTGCCATACACCCACAACTGGAACGCGTCGATCGTCGCAATCCACGGCAACAGCAGCACGCTGCTCTGGATGTTCTCCCGGCACGCCCGGTCGAAGTCCTCCTTGTCCTCGAAGAACACCGGCTTCCCGTCCGCGCTCCGCGGCCCACCGCGACCCCAGTGCGGCATCGTCAGCAGTTCCATCGACATGCTCGCTACTTCGGCGAACTCGATCGGGCTGTGGCGGTACGCCAGGAGCGGTTCTTCCCGGCAGAGCATCGAGTGAAACGCGTGCCCCGCCTCGTGCACCATCGTTTCCACATCCTTCAGCATCCCCGCGCTGTTCATGAAGATGAACGGGCGACGCGAACGATCGCGCATGTACTGGTACCCGCCCGGCGCCTTGCCCTTACGGCTGTCGAGATCGAGGCACGCACCACCGCTCGCGCCGCGGGAGTTGCGTCCGTCACCCAGCTCCGCGAGCATCGCCCCCAGCCGCGGATCCAGCCGCTCGCACGCCGCCACAGACTTGCGCATCAGGTCTTCGCCGCCGTCGAACGGCCGCAGCGGCGCACGCCCTTTCACGTCCACGGCAAGGTCCCACGGCCGCAGCTTGTCCACCTTGAGGGCCGCCGCCCGCCGACGCTCGACCTCTTGCACAAGCGGCACCACCGCCTCCGCCACACCGTCGTGGAACCGGCGGCAGTCGTCCGGCGTGTAGTCGAAGCGGTGCATCTCCTTGAACGCGTGCTCCACGAAGTTCTTTGACCCCGCGTTCACCGCGATCTTGTGCCGCAGCCCGATCATCTGGTCGTAGATGTCCTCGATCGCCGCCGCGTCCTTGATCCGCCGCTCGTTCACCGTGCGCCACGCCGACTCCCGCACCGCGCGGTCCGTCTGCTCCTGATAGCGGGCCATCTGCGGCAGCGGCTGCTCCCTGCCTTCAAACGTCA
>JBIKMF010000217.1:0-7059 GCA_044359425.1 Phycisphaerales bacterium | reverse complement strand
GACGCCGGCGCCGGCCACAGCCGCGCCTGAGATGATGGTCCCGCGCGAGGCGTTGGAGGAGCAGACGGCCCCCCAGGAACACGAACCCGTGGCCGAGCGTGCGGCAGAGAAAGCGGCTCGTGACTCAGGCGATCGGGACGACAATAACCCAGATACTCCCCCTGCTCCAGCCGTTGCTGACGCGCTCGACGATCGCGAGGCGGACATTCTGTCTTACCTTTGCAAACACGACGGTCGCCGGCTAGCAGTCACGGAGGTGTTGCCGGACAGGGACCGCAAAAAGACAGGGGAACGGCTTCGGAAGCTGGCCGATCGATGTCCCCCGCTCGTGGACTACCCGAAGGGGGGCCGGCTCGGCGTTGCGATTCTGCCCGCGGGCAAAGAAGCGTTGAAGCGCTATGAGGCCGCCTTGAATCCCCCATAACGCCGCGCTAGCTCCCCCATAACGCCGCGCTGATTACCCACGGCTGCAACCCTCCCGTGCTCTGATTTCAGCGTGACACATACACACACCAAGCCGCTGAACCTCGGAGCCATGTCTCGTCGGTTGCGCGTTCCCGCGAAATGGTTACGGGCCGAAGCCGAATCTGGGCGGCTCCCGCACCTTCGCGCGGGGAGCGCGTTCCTGTTTGATCCTGAAGTCGTGGAGAGGATCGTGTTCTCTTGGGTCCAAGAGTCGTCGTCGCCAAAGAAGGGCGGTGCGAAATGAACGGCACCCGCTCCACAACGACCGGCACGGCTGACGGGACCTTGAACGCGAGCTCGCTGGCCCCCATGCTCGTTGACAAGCTGGAAGCCGCACGCCTCCTCGGCGTCAGCCCCGGCACCGTCAACAACCTCATCTCCCGTGGCCAGCTCGGGTCCATCAAGATCGGCACCCGTCGCCTCATCGAACGGGCTGAGATTCTCGCGTTCATCGAGCGCAACAAGGAGGTGCGCGGGTGAAGCGAAACTCCGCCTACACCAGTTCTGCACAGCCCACCGCAAGCCCGGAGCCTCTTGACCGCGATCACCGCCCCGGCGGGTGGGCCGCGGCGGTCCACTCGTGGCGCAAGCGGAGCAACACGACCAAGCGGCCCGCCCCCACCTGGACCACTAAGCCGACCGGCGGGTATCGCGGCGGGGAGGCTCCACAGTGAACCCCATCGACCGCGTGCTGTCGGCGTTGCGTGACCACGGCCAGGAACCCCGCAAGGCGGGCGCGGGCTGGAGTTGTCGGTGCCCCGCCCACGATGATCGAAACCCCTCCCTGTCCATCCACGCTGGCGACGATGGGCGGGCGCTGGTGAACTGCCATGCCGGTTGTGCCGTCGATGCGGTGTGCGGTGCAGTCGGGCTGCGGGTAGCGGATCTGTTCATCCCCGACGCGAGCCGGCGCTCCGGGCACGCGCCGAAGCCCCGCGGGATGTCAACGTCTACAGAAACCCGCCGGACGCCCCCTGCCGGTGATTCTGTAGACGTAGACGTTCTAAAGGGAAGCCGCATCTACCCCACGGCCAGCTACGCCGTGAAGGAACTGGAGCAGTGGTATGGCAAGCGCTCCGCGACCTGGACGTACCACAACGCGGCGGGCGAGCCGGTGGGCCTGACCTTCCGGCGCGACAAGCCAGGAGGCGGGAAGGTCGTGCGACACGCTTGGCGGACGGTGGACGGCTGCGGGTGGGTGCTCGAAGGCGGCCCGAAGCCGCACCCGCTCTACGGGTTGCCCGCCCTGCTGGCGATGCCGGCGGGGTCGCGGGTGTGGGTGTGTGAAGGCGAGAAGGCAACGGACGCGGCCCGAGCGATCGGGCTGGTGGCGACCACGAGCGCCGGCGGTGCGGAGCGTGCCACGGGGTCGGATTGGTCCCCGATGCGCGGCCAGAACGTGGTGGTATCCGTTGACCACGACAAGGCCGGCGAGAAGTACGGCGAGGACGTGGCGCGGTTGTGCATGGCTGCGGGTGCGTTGTCGGTTCGAATCGTTCGATTGGTTGAACTCTGGGCAGCGATGCCCGCGGGAGGCGACGTGGCGGACCTTTTGGAGCATCGCGACGGGGACGTTGACCCGATCCGAGCGGAAGTCGAAGCCCTGGCGGCAAAGGCGGAGCCAGAAAAAAGTACGGCTGCGCTGCTCGACGGCGCTCCGGTCGTAGTCCGCATGGCCGATGTTGAGTCCAAGCCGGTCGAGTGGCTGTGGCCCGGTCGGATTCCCCGTCGGTGTGTCACGGTGCTCGCGGGCAGGCCCGGTGACGGCAAGAGCTTCGCCACGGCGGACTGGGCTGCGCGGGTGTCCACAGGCCGAGCATGGCCAGACGGCACGCCGTGCGAAGCCGGGGACGTGCTGCTGGTCGCCGGGGAGGATGATCCGGAAACCACCTTGCGGCCCCGGTTGGACGCCCACGGGGCGGACGTGTCACGGGTCCACCTTCTCCGGGCCGTGAATCGTGTGGCGCACAATGGCAAGAACCAGCAAACCATGTTCACTCTGGCGGACTTGCCGGCGTTGGAGATGGCGCTGGCGGGGCTGCGAGCCCCCCGGCTTGTCATCATCGACCCGATCGGGAGTTTCCTTGGTGGCAAGGTGGACGCTCACAGGGACAACGAAGTGCGGACGGTGTTGGCTCCGGTTTCTCTGCTCGCAGAGCGGTATGGGCTCGCGGTGCTGGTGGTGGCGCACCACAACAAGAGCAGCGCCAGCCACGCTGACGACTTGATCCTGGGATCGCGAGCGTTCACGGGTCTGGCCCGGTCGGTGCTGCATCTGATGCTCGATCCCGAGGATAAGGACCGAAGGCTGTTGCTCCCGGGAAAGGTGAACGTCGCCCGTAAGCCGATGGGGCTGGCGTTTCGGATTGACGGCGAGCCCGCACGCCTCGCGTGGGAGACTGGCCCCGTCGACCAGAACGCGGACGGTGTTCTCGCCGCAATGGCAGGGCGCGGCGGCGACGGCGCACTCGATGAAGCCCGCGAGTGGTTGCGGGACGTGCTGAGCCCCGGCCCGCAACCGGCGATCGAGGTGAAGGCAAGGGCCGAGGCGGACGGGATCAAGTCCCGGACGTTGGACAGGGCCAAGAAGGATTTGGGCGTCATGGCAACGCGGGAGGGATTTGGGTCGGACGGCCGCTGGGTGTGGTACATGCCGCATAGTGCGCCAACCCCGACAAAGGACGCCAAGCCCGGAGGCTTGGCGCACAATGAACCTGTTGGCGCTCAATACGCCGCCCGCGACAGCTCGGGGGAACGGTGAACCAGGACTCCCACGAACTCGCCGACTGCGCCGAATGGGTCAACGAGCCAGAGGGCAACGGGTCATCGACCGACGCCCCGCCTGCGACGCAGCCCTCCCACCCCGCCGATCGCCAGCAGTGCGACCGACGATGGCCCAGGGACCTGGGAGACACGAAACCCGACGTCGTTGAGCTCGTACCTCGGGGGGCGACTGAAGCGCAAGTTGGACCGAAGGCCGGTGCCGACGTTGCTGAACGACCCGCCCCGAACTCCACGGCCGGGGTCGAAGCCGGGGATGACGGCCTCCGTCCACTCCCACGCGTTCCCGCCCATGTCGAACGTGCCGGAGTAGTTCGCCGCGTACGAGCCGACGGGCGTGGTGTCGCCGATAACGAGGTTGTAGTTCGCCTGCGATGTGTTGACCGTGTTGCTCGATGTCGGGTACAGCCAGTAGTTGTCGATGTCCCCGCCCGCGTTGGCGGGTTGGTAGTACGCGGCTTTGTACCACTCGCTCTGGCTGGTCACCGCCCATTGCCAGCCCGCGTTTCTAGTTACCGTGTTCGCACTGATCCCACCGGCGGTGAGTGTGTACGCCCCGGTCTCTGTGTCGCCGCTCCCCTGGCCGTTGTGGAGCCAGTTGGCGAAGCGCGCCGCATCCCAGAACGAGACGAAGGTTACTGGGTGATTTGCGCGGCCACCCACGGTGCTGTACGTGTACGACCCAGACGATCCCGAACGAGCGATGCCGCCGAACGAGCCGGCCATTTCCGTGTTGTACAGGTTGTTGGGGTCCGAGGCGGCCTTGGCGTTCAGGAACGCCGCGTACTGCGCGTTGGTCACCTCGGTGGTGCCGATGTTGTACGTGTACGCCACCCAGCCGTAACCACCGGTCGGGTCCTGGGAGTTGCCGGGGTTGCCGATCGGCACGGTGGGGATTGTGATCTGGGCCGAGGCGACGGATGCGCCCAGCCCGGTGAAGGCCGCGAGCGCGGCCACGCTGATGAAGGACTTTACAGACATGTCTCTCTCCTGGGGCCACCGCCCGCGTTCTGGAATCAACGGCCCCGCAGCCGCTCCGAAACTACAACCTCAAGTATCTCCCTACCCCCCCGAATCTGTCAAGCAGTTTCGCGACAACTGATGCGTGTACTGATGGGGGAGCGGACGGCGGACCTGCCCCCCACCTGACGGCGCGGCTGCGGATACACCAGGCGGCGATGTTGGGCTTGCTGGTGAACGGGTACGCACCCGCCACCCACGGCGACACGGACGCGGGTTACGTCTGGGCGAACAGCTGGGCGTCGCGGACGGACTTG
This sequence comes from Phycisphaerales bacterium, assembly GCA_044359425.1. Classification (GTDB taxonomy): domain Bacteria; phylum Planctomycetota; class Phycisphaerae; order Phycisphaerales; family UBA1924; genus JBEIUO01. Next base: position 2,536 of record JBIKMF010000217.1, on the reverse strand, counting down.
GGTTTCCCACCCATCCCGGATCGGCGGCGTGGATGGTGGCGGTCGGGGAGTCGATGGGGGTGAGCACATGACACTTGCACAATGGGAAGTATACGGGTACGATGGTGATATGGCGACGGTGAGCGAAACCCTGCGGCGCGAGTTGGAGCGGTGCGGACAAACCCGTTACGGCGTGAGCAAGGCGACGGGGATTCCTGAGTCGGTGCTGTCTCGATTCATTCACGGCCAACCGTTGCGCGGGGCGAACTTCGACAAACTGGCGGACTACTTGGGGCTGGTACTGACGGCGAAGGCCGGCGCGGCACGAAAGAAGGGGTGACGTATGGCAAGCATCGGAACCGAAGGCGAACGCGGCGAGTTGAAGCGAATCTTGTTCCGCGACGCCAACGGGCGGCAGAAGTCGTTGCGGCTTGGCAAGTGCTCCGATCGCAACGCCAACCTCGCGCTCTCTGCGATGGAGCATCTGATCGAAGCCGCGGCGCACGATTCGCCGCTGCACCACGACGCCGTCCGCTGGCTCGACAAGATCGACGATCGCATCCACGCCCGTGTCGTCGCGCTCGGGCTTGCAAAGCCGCGCGAGCGGGTAATCGTGACCTTGGGCTCGCTGCTCGACCGCGTCGAAGCCTCGACCGTCGTCAAGCCCGGCACGTTGGTGACGTACCGGCAGGCGTTTGACATGCTCCGCGAGCACTTCGGCAGCGACGCCCCGCTCGACTCGATCACGCCCGCGGATGCCGACAAGTGGCGGAAGGCCATCGGCGAACCGTTCACCTTCGTGGACGCCCAGGGGAAGAAGACGATCAAGAGGCTCGCCGCGGCGACGCTGGCAAAGCGGGTCAAGGTCGCCAAGGCGGTGTTCAAGAAGGGCGTGAAGTGGGGCATGATCAGCACGAGCCCGTTCGCTGACCTGCGGGCTGGGTCACAGGCGAACCCAGACCGCGCGTTCTACGTGCCGCTCGAGACTGTCCGGCTCATTCTCGATGCGTGCCCGAACGCCGAGTGGCGCGCCGTCGTGGGACTCTCGCGGATGGCGGGGTTGCGGTGCCCTTCGGAACTGGTGGGGCTGCGCTGGTCCGACCTGAACTGGGAGCGCGGCGCCCTGACCGTGCGGAGCCCCAAGACCGCGGGGCACGAGGCCCACGCCGTGCGCATGGTCCCGATCGACCCCGAGTTGCGTGCGATCCTTCAGGACCTGTTCGAGCAGGCGGAGCCCGGCTCCGACCTGATGCTCCCTTCGCACCGCGATCCCGACGAGAACCTCCGCACGCCCTTCTATCGCATCGCCGCCCGGGCGGGCGTGAAGCCGTGGCCCCGCTTGATGCACAACATGCGAGCGAGCTGCGCGACCGACTGGGTGGAACGCTTCCCCGCGCACTCGGTCGCGAGTTGGCTCGGCCATAGCCCGACAATCGCAGCGACCCACTATTTGCAGGCGCGGGACGCCCATTTCAACCTCGCGGCCGGTGTCGAAAAAGCGGCATCAAATCCGGCAACACACATGCACCCACCGGTGACCACGGGCGCACACGTTGACTACTCGATCGGCGCACGCTTTCTCGCGAAGCCCGAGAAATCAGGCGGTTTGGTCGCGGGTGGTGTCGCTTGTGCTTCGGTGCAAAAACAAGAAACCCCCGCCGAAGCGAGGGTAATGACCCCGATGGGATTCGAACCCATGTCACTACCGTGAAAGGGTAGTGTCCTGGACCAGGCTAGACGACGGGGCCGTCTTTGGACGCCAACTATATCCCCGTCACCCGCGATTCTCTCCTCCCATGACCCCTCCCCCCCCAACTCCTTGGCCCCTCCCCCCGAATTCGCGGGTCGTCCTCCTCGTCGGGGGCAGTTTTGACCCCCCGCACGTGGCGCATCTCTCGCTCCCCATTGAACTTCGGGATCGCCTCTTTCCCGATGCCGCGGTCGTCTTTGTCCCCGCCGCCGCGTCTCCGTTCAAGGCCGGGCACGCTCAAACCCCGCCTCAGGACCGCGCCCGGATGCTCGCCCTCGCCGTCGACCACCTCCGCCGCTCCGGCGTCCCCGACCTCGCCGTCTGGTCCGACGAAATCGACCGCGGGGAGCCCAGTTTCACCATCGATACCCTCCGCCGCGCTCAGCTCGTCGCTCCCGCCGCCTCCCTTCGCCTCATCCTCGGGGCCGATCAAGCCGCGGCATTCCACCGCTGGCGCGAATCAAGCGAGATCCTGCGACTGGCACAGCCGCTCGTCCTGCTTCGGCCCCCGGTTGACACCGTGGATGAACTCGCCGCGGCACTCCGCGCAACCGGCGCGTGGACGCCGGACCAGATCCAGGCGTGGTGCGATCGCGCCGTCCGCACGCGCCTCGTCGACGTCAGTTCCACTCGGATCAGAGACCTCATCCGCACCCAAGGCATCGATGCCGTGCCCGGAGACTGGATCGACGCGGACGTGCGTGAGTTCATCGATCAACACGGCCTGTATCGCGCATGAAAAAGGCCCCGTGTGGGGCCTTTAAACTGGCGTGCTGCGATCCGATCAGAGGCAGAGCTTCTTCAACG
>JBIKMF010000013.1:0-24212 GCA_044359425.1 Phycisphaerales bacterium | reverse complement strand
GAAGCCCGAGCCCGACGGCAACTGGACGCTCTTCATTCCGACCAATGACGCTTTTGCGCGGCTCTCCGAGGCGGAGCGCACAGCGCTCCTTGACCCGAAGAACCGCGAGATGCTTCGCGCCGTCCTCGACTGGCACGCGCTTCCGAAGCTGCAGACCTGGAGCTTCGACTTCGACGACGGCGAGCGCGGTCCGGCGATGATCTCGCAGAACAACGACCGCTTCGTGCTCGACATCCTTGCGAACGGCACCGTGTTTGTCTACCGCATGCGGTCGAATCCCGACCGCGCGGCCGAGGAGCCGTTCAAGGCGCGCATCGTGGCCGGCGACATTCCCGTCGGAGGCCGCGTGGTGCACATCGTCGACCGCGTGATCGTTCCGCCGCAGTTCGAGAACAAGGCCGTCGCCTCGCAGGCGTACCTCGAGAAGGACATCAAGGAGTTCGCGATGGGCGGCGACGCGCAGTTCAACGCGCGCTACCTCGTCAAGGAGATGCTCGAGCAGGCGGAGTCGCTCGACGACGCCGGCGCGATCGCGCTCTACAAGACCGGCCTGCGCATGCTCGAGGAAGTCGTGCCCGTGAACCGCAGGGGCGTGATGCTGACGATGGACGACCGCGCTCCGGACCAGCGCGCCGTGCAGCGCGAACGCCTGCGCGCCCGCGCCGAGGAGCTCGACCGCGTGTGGTACGCGATGTTCATGAAGAACTCGCCCAACGCGACGACGCTGGCTGCGCCGCTGTCGAGTGCGATGCCTGCGGCGCGCACGGTCGGAGTGAAGACGGCGCCCGCTGCAAAGGCCCCGGCGACCACCGTCGCCGTGACCACGACGGCCGTGACGGCGGTTGCGGCCGCGCCCGCGGCTCCCGCTGCCCCCGCTGCAACGGCGACCCGCGCTCCCGCGACGCTCGATTGGTGTGAAGTGATCGAGAAGGATGTCGACGCGAAGGTCGTCACCGATGCCGCGCTGCGCGACGCGATCGCGAAGACGGGCCTTCCGTGGCGCGTGCGCGACAAGGCCTCGGGCATCGAGATGCTGCTCGTGCCGTCGGGGCAGTTCATGATGGGCAAGAGCGCTGGCGACGCAGAGGCCCTGGCGAACGAGGTTCCCGCTCACAGCGTGACGCTGACCGAGCCCTACTACCTCGGACGCTACGAGGTGACGCGCGAGCAGTGGACGAAGGTGATGGGCGCGGGCGCGCAGACTGGATCGGAGCGCGTGCAGCCGGGCGTCGAAGGCGCGGAGATCGAGGTCGGCGGCGGTGCGACGATCGTGGTGAGCGGTGGCTACGAGCTCGTCGATCAGCAGGGAAACAAAATCGCCACCCGCCAGACGGCGGTCGCCGGACCCGACGGGGCCGTGACCTTCACCACCACTCCGGCCGGCGACCAGCCCGACCCCGCGCAGGACTCGCGCAGCGGGCTCCCGATCACGGCCGGGTTCACGAAGACCGCCGACTTCTGCAGCAAGATCGGCATGCGCCTTCCGACCGAGGCCGAGTGGGAGTTCGCATGCCGCGCAGGCGCACAGACCCCGCGCTACGGCGAACTCGACGCAATCGCGTGGCACCGCGGGAACTCCGACGGCAGCAAGCAGCCTGTCGGCACCAAGGCCGCGAACGCGCTCGGCTTCCACGACATGATCGGCAACGCGTGGGAATGGGTGAACGACTGGTATGGTGACTACACCCGCAGCGCGAAGACGAATCCGACCGGCCCCGCCTCGGGCACCTCTCGCATCGCCCGCGGCAGCTTCTTCGACTTCGAGGATGGGTTCAACCGCGCATCGCGCCGCTATGAGATGCAGGTGGTGGAGTCCGGCGGCACGGGCTTCCGCGTTGCACGCAACCCGTAACCTCGCGGGAACGCCGCTCGACAGGCCAAGTCCCTTGTCATCTCTCCAGGGCCGGAACTCGCGAGAGTTTCGGCCCTTCTTCGTTCCACGGAATCGCACGAGCCCGTCGCGCGGGCCGTAACCACGCGTAGAGGTACGGGTTGTGCCGCCTCTGCAGGGCTAGGGGCGGGCGGGTGGCATCACCCTCACCGTGCCACGAGGCCTTGCTTTGAAGGCCTCGTGTGCCTTGCTACTCACGCTTGACTTTCCAAGCCACCTGTCATCGACTCCCTGCGCCCGCACCCCACCCACACATCCCGCCCCCGTGCGCACGCTTCTGCACGCGCTGGCCAAATCCTCGGGGATTTTGCAGATTTTCTACCCCAGTCCTTGCAAGCACTTGCGCCGCGAAATTGCCTCCAACCGGCAAAACTGTGCGCGCGCAACGCGTCCTACTCTCGACGTCGAAAGCCGTGTTGGTTCTTCAAGAAACTCGCCAGTTGTTCCAGAATGTCCCGCGGGGAGTTGAAAGCCAGTAACCGGATCGCTTCGGGCAATCAGCAACGCCTCAGGCATAAAATCTGAAACACGAATCCACTGAAGGGGCCGAACATGAAACCCAATCGGCTCTCCCCCGCTCGCATCCTCGCAACCATCGCGTCGCCCTGCCTCCTTCTGGCCTTGGGCGGCTGTTTTGGCAAACACTCCGGGCCGTGGCGGGCTGCGAATTCAGAGGATCTCGAGGTTCTCCGTGTCCACTACAAGGTCGAAACCGAGAGCCGCGAAGTCTTGCGTCGCGATGTTTCGGTCTGGTTCATCGGGCCGGCCTCGGGCTACCCCGAGTGGGCCGTCAGGCACGACGATGGCGCGATCGAGATCGTCGCGCCGAAGGCGAAGATGTCTGAGTAGACTCACGGCGCCATGCGTCCGAAAGGCCCGATTCTGAAGGAGTTAAACCCCGGTTCCGAGTGGAGCCGGGGTTTTTTCGTTGGTGTCGGCGGGGGGGATTTCGCACCAGTCGCGCCTCGGATGACCCGAATAGATGGTGATCCGGAGGCTCGGGGGCACTGCGGCCCTTGGTCTGGGTTTCCGGGCCACTGGGAGGCGTGCGGTGAACCACTTTCGGGACCTTTCATGGCTGTTCCGCCTACTCCTCGTGGCCGCGGCGTGCGCGTCCGCGTGGTGGGGCACGAAGGTGATTCGCCAAGCCGCGACGCTCGGATACTCGGCGACGCAGGGCGTTGTTCTGGACTCGTATGCGACGGCGCATCGATCCAAGAGTGGGGTGTCGCACACCGCTCACGTGCTCTACACGTACACGTTGGCCGCGCAGACTCACACGAGCCAGCGCTTCTCGTACGCCCACAACGGGCCTGATGCGTACGGCAAGGACTGGGCCGAGGCGCACCAGCCCGGGTCCGACGTCACGGTGTACTACGACCCCTCGAATCCGGGGCAAGCAGTCTTGCGTCAGGGGCTCATGTGGCGAGATCCCATCGCCTTCGCGATCTCGCTCGCGGCATTGTTCTTGTCAGGTGGGATCGTCGGGTGGTTGAGATCGAAACTGAAGAATGCCCGTATGGCAGGAGGGCTGCCTGTGTTCCACCTCGACGAATCGAGGGTGGCGATCTCGCTGGCTCCCATGAGTGCATGGATAGTCGGCAGCGCCACGGGTGGCGTGGTCGCCCTCACAGGGACGATTCTACTCGGCACCCTGGTTCCCGACAGCTTCGGCGTCATTGTGGGCGTTCAGGCGTGCGTGATTGCGACGTCGCTGGTCTTCGCGGCCGGCGTGTACAGGTTGATGGAGTCTCGGCGTCGCCGCGCAAGCACGCTGCTGGTGATCGATCAAGCCGAGCAGACGCTGACGATTCCTACGTCTGACTCTGGCGGTCAACCGAAGCTGTACCGGTTTGAGGACGTGCACGGTTTCGAGGTCGAGAAGGTGAAGTATCGAAGCGGGCGGTACAACTACGTGCACCACTGCGTTGTGATGTCGGCCCGAGAGAACGGGGCCACCGGTCGGGTGCAGGTTCACCGGTTGAACACCGATGTCGAAGCGATATCGCTCACGAACTGGTTGAACGAGCGTGTGGGTGCTCACGGCGGCAAGGAAGAACCTCGCGCGATGGCAGGGTGACCGGCTTTCGTGTGGTCGCTCGGCGCGAGTTCCTGCTGTGTCTATTCGCGAGATGTCGATGCGTCACCGAACCCATCTCGTCACTCTTTGGCCGGTTTGGCTCCGATGAGAGCCTCGGCGTAGGCGCGGCCGATCGGGGCCATGATCTTGGCCGCGCCGAGGTAGTGGTAGCCGCCGTTCGAAACACCGGCGCGTAGACGACGAAGCTCTTCCGGGGTGAACTGCGCTTCGATTGCCTTCTGGCGGGCCAGTTCCTTCTCGTCCTCCGTCATCGCGGGGGTCTGGTTGAACTGTGCGCCCAACGTGTCGCCGAGCCGCTCCATTCGTTGATGGAGCATGTCGAGGTCATCATCCCAGAATGGAGCCGTCTCCACCGCGATGACGTTTCCTTTGAACTCTTCGAGGGTGGTTGGCTTCCGCTGGGCGATTCGGAAGTGCATCATCGGTGCTTCGTTGTCGCCCCTCATGCCGTCGATCCCCATGACGCCGATGACAAAGGGCATCTTCGGGGCCGACAGATCCCTGCGAACATCCCGGATGAAGTGGCCGAGCAGGTCGGCGTATAGGTCGTAACCGCCCGGTTCCATCTGCTTGTCGTACGTCCAGCCGGAGACGTAGTCGTTGAAGCCTTGGAACCAGACGAACCCGGCGAGTTCGTATCCCTGCCGCTCGTCGTAGCTCGGCACGACGCGCTTGATGTCCGTGAGCACGTGCTTCACATGCCTGACCATCTCGCGGTAGTACACGCCGGTTTCCTTGACCTTCTCCGCTTTGACTTTCGAGAGATCGTCGTCGCGCTCTTTGAGTCGGTCTAACTCGAACGCGCTCCACACGTACGGCCCCGCGCTCGGCGGGCGGAAGTCGGTGTGCAGGCTTCGCCCGCCCCAGGCGGTCTTGATGATCAGGATCGGGGCGTCGAGCGCCTTCTCCATGACGATGCCGAAGGTGAACTCCGGCCCGATCTTGTCCTCCGGTGCGCCGAAACCCGCCGTCAGTGTTCCCTTCGCTTCCGTCAGGTCGGAGTACGCGTCGCCGAGGCAGCCGATCGAAGAGATCCACACCCGCTCGCAGGTGCGTGGTGCTCCGTCAGGCGTCCGCATCTCCGTGAGAAGTGGTGCGGTCTTGGGGTCCGTGGCGAGTGAATCGAACGTCGAGATGGCGGCGTGTCCCTGCATGTTCGACTGGCCGGCCAGGATGTACACCTTGAGCGGCTTGGTCCCGGCGGCTGCCTTGCGCACAGGCGGCGGAGCGACCTTCTGCTCCCGGCCTGTCAGCACCAGCCCTCGTTTGTGGATCGACAGCATGAACGCCGTCACGGAAGATGCGGTCATCCGAGAATCGGAGCCATAACCCGCGTTGTCGCGGTTGGGCTGGTAGTAGAAACTCCCGTCGGTGCACTGCGCCATCGTGAACCACCATCGGTTCGCATCCATGAGCTTGCGAAAGCTGTCGGGGTCCGCGGCTGCGCCAAGGGCCGAGTAGCCCATGCCCATCGCCGGTGATCCGTGGGTGTCGGGAAAGCTCTGCGGGTGCAGCCCGATCACCCGAGCGTGGAGCAACGCTCGCTCGCGGTACATGGCGTCCGCGTAGGGAGAGAGAAAGTACGCGATTGCCGCGGCACCGGTCCGCCCCATATCGGCCCAGTTGTTTGGACCGCCGCCCATGCTATCGCCGTACCAGACGTAACCGTTCTCGCCGGTCCCTCGCTTGATGAACGCGTAGGCCGCGTCGTGATTCGCGCGATCGATGGTGATGCCGCATCGGTGCATCAGCGAGTAGGCGAGCGCGCCCTGGCCGGTGATCATCGCGATCGGCCCGTAACCTTCGAAGCCCGGGTTGTGACCCCATCCGCCGTGCGCGGTTTCGGGCCCCTTGGGAAAGCTATCCGGGTGGGATTCCTTCGCTTTCGGGTTGATCTGCGACATGCTGAGGTACTGGCCCTTCGCGATCAGATCGTGGACTTTCTGCAGCTCCGGGAGAACCCACTTCTCGCCGGTCGCAAGGTAGTACTCGCTAAGCACGATCGCCGCGTTCATGTAGTACCAGTTTCTCAGGCCTAGGTCTTGATTGTTGATCAAGGCCACATGATGCCGCATGTTCCGCTCGACGGCCGGCCGGTACTTCGCCAGACCGCTGGACAGCAGTGCCAACGGCGCGAACGTGTCATGCACCGGGTTGCCGAATGATCCGTCCTCCTGCTGATTGTCGACGAGGTACTGGAGCAACTCGCCCAGGATCATCTCCGACTTTGGGCAGTCCATCGGGAACGTCGGCGCGAACGTTCCGTACTTGGTTCCGACGTCCAAGGTGATGTCGAGGACCGTCTGGCCACGCTTGAGCGTCAGCGCGAGCTTTCCTCCTCGGTCTGCACTCTGGCATGCTTCGAGCACCGCGGCGAGCTCCGAGATCGGACCGTCCGCCCCGAACACCGCTTCGCCGTAGCCGTTGCGGTGGTCTTCTTTGAATAGCGCACCGCCCGCGCCGATGATGAGGTCGCCGACCTCGACCAGACCCGCAGCGGGCGACTTGGGGAAGATGTACTTGATCAGCAAGGCCTTTGGTTCTTCCGGCACGAGCCTCGCCCGCAGCCCGGTGATGCCGAGGTTGTAGAACCAGCCGGGCACCTCCGCGTCCGGCCCCGAATCGGCTTTCTGATTCCAGGGATGGTTGTTGCTGTAATCGACCTGCGCACGCAGCGGCCACGCGAGGCAGAGGACCACGAGGCACGCAAGTCGAAACACGAACAGCGTCGATCTCATCGTCGGGCCCTCTTCGTTGGGTGCTGTTGGGTGCCGGGCGTTCAATCTCTCGGCGGTTCGCAACCCGCATCGGGGCAGTATCGTGGGTCCTTCTCGCGAATGCAAGCGGCGGCTGGCCCACTGAATCCCCGGCGTATGCCGCGAGATTCCAACGGGTCCCCGAACAGCCCTCTCCCGCCGTGGCGGTGGGGGCGGGCGTTCCTCGCGAGCCGAAACTGTGATCGCTGGTCGCGCGAGGTGTGTATGGTCCCTGTGTTGCAGAGCCTCCAACACTCAAGAACCGAGCGTGCTTCATGGACTGGATGACGTGGTACAACCAACTGAGTAAGCCGAGCTGAACTCCTGCGCCGGCCACCATCGGGATGATCTGGACGCTTCTCTATCCGATCATCGCGGTGAGTTTCGGCTTCGTGCTCGTGCAGACCATTCGCCGAAAGTTTCCGGTGAGGGTCGCGATGCCGTTTGCGATTAACCTCGCGGCCAACCTCGTCTTCACGCCGATCCAGTTCGGCCTTCGGAATCTGCCGCTGGCGAGCATCGACATCCTGATCGTGTGGGGTTCGATCCTCTGGATGATGTGGGCCATCTGGCCGCACGCGCGATGGGTGGCGATCGCGCAGGTGCCCTACCTGCTGTGGGTCTCCACCGCGACCACGCTGCAGCTCAGCATCACCGCGATGAACTGGGGGAAGTAGAGACTCCGGTTCCGGTGCTCGCATGTTCTTGGCCAACAGCCTCGCGTGCTTCAACCCCCGAGGATTGGGTGGCCGCGAGCGGGCGCGTCCAGAGCGTCCATGAGCGTGGATCCTTGCCCATTTCGCGGCCCAGGTCGGAGAGGGAATCCATCGTGGGCTTCTGGAAGTCGCCCTTCACGGGCGGGCGCCAGTCATTGGGAATCGCCACGCTTCGCACCTCGATGTTCGTTCCGAACGCCGCGTTCGTATAGTCAGCCTGTGCCGCGAGCCAGCGGATCTCCGCGACCGTGGCCGACCGGATCGCCGTTGCGAGGCTCGGTCCGAAGATGCTTGGCCAGCGCGTACGAACGGTCGCCGGCGGCTGACGGAGCTGGTTGTTGACGATGATCCAGTAACGGATGCGTGGCATCGGTCGCCCCGGATGGATCCGCTGCCATGTCTGCGGGAAGCCAGTGGGTGAGGAGGGGTCCAGCCGCAGAAGAACATTCGCCGTCACACCCCCGTCTGCGTAGAGGAATCCGTCGATCTCGATGGGAGGGAACACCGCCGGGATCGCCGACGAGGCGAACATCATGCGGTGGATTCGGTCGATGTCGGAAGGCGTCTGCATTCGCGTGGCGTAGCCACCGAGGTCCCACGCCCGCTGCGTGCCGAGATCCAGGTTCGTCGCCGACACAAGCAGGACCCGCCCCTCGCTCGCGCGCGCGGCGATCCGCCGGATGAACGCTTCGTCGATCGCGCCGCGGATGTCACGGTCCAGGCCGGGAATCTCCATGAACGACGGGAACATCGGCAGGAAGAAGAACCACCCGCGCGTCTTGATCCAATCCTGCCGCGGATTGCGGTAGAACTGGTCGATCTGCTGCAACGAACCCTCATCGCCGAGGAACGCGAACGGCGCGATCAGCGAGCCTGTGCTCACCCCGCTCACGCCGTCGAAGTCCGGGCGACGATCCGTGTCGTCGGGCGTTTCTCCCCAGCCCAGCAGGAAACCGGAGCCGAACGCGCCAAAGTCACCGCCACCCGACAACGCGAGCACGTCGCACACCGGCCCGTCCAGGCCCGCACCTTCCGCGCCGACTCGCACAACGCAGCGTTCCACCGCCGCGGCAAACTCCGTCGCCGCCAGCTCCTCATCGGCGCTCTGCATCTCGTACAACTCTGCCTCAGTGCGGATCGGCCGAGCATCCCCCGCGCACCCGCAGAACGCGAGCCCGGCCGCGCACAGCATCGCGGCCACGATCATCCCGCCAAGCCTTGACGACGTCCCGACTGTACTTCGCATCGCATCATCCTCTCATAGCGCCGGAGCGCGGCACTACTTCGCTCGTACGCCGTGGATCTCGTCCAGCTTTGCGCGGAACCGAGCACACCAATCGTCGATCGCGTCCTTGGCGTCGTCGTTCTTGGAGAACGTGTCGAGTTCGAGCCTGCTTCCGCTCTGCATCTCCACGAGTGCCGCCACCTGTTCTCCGGTCACCGAGTCGACCACCTCAAGCTCCATCCCAGCCTCGCCGAGCCCGGCGCCCGTCAGCTTCGAGGCCGGGTAGAGGTTCAGGTACCATGTCGGTGCCTTTACGTCCGTGATCGCCACCCGCACGCGCCCGACTCCGGGCCCCGCTTCAGATACCACGGGATACTCGGGTGTGAGCGCTTCCACCAGCTTCGCGCGAAAGTACTCCGCGAGCGCACCGAGTTCTACCTCGCGCCCGCCCTCAGCGTGGTCGTACGTCTTCACCGGATCGACGATGAAACGCGTGTAGCGCTTCGACGTTTCCGCGGGTGCAACGTACCTGAACGACGTCGCCGACGCTTCCGTAAGCTTCGTGTAGTCGCCGAGGAATCCGGTCCGACGCGGCGCGGATGTGCCGCACCCCGCAATCACCACCGCCGCCACGATCGCTGTGCTCAGCCTGATCATCCGTGTGACCTCCTGCGCCACGCGGCATGCGTGGTGATGCGGGTCACACTAGAACTCGCGGGTCTCCCACGGGGTTGGACCTTGGTCCAATGCCCCGCTGACCACGCCCGCGTTCCACCGTCCTCCGCCTTGCTGTATAATGCCCGACCACGTCGCCCTGCCGCACGTTCTCGCCTGATGCAACACAAACACAAGAACCCAACGCCGGGTCTCGCACGCACCAGCGTTGCGCTGCGCGCACTCGCCGTCGCGATCCTCGCCGCCGTTCTTGCCTCGGTTGCACACGCTCAACCTCAAACTGCCCCGCAGGATCCCGAGTACATCATCACCCGGTGGGAAACCGACGACGGTCTCCCCGACAGCTCCGCGACTTGCATGGCGCAGGACAGGCTCGGGTACCTCTGGATCGGCACCTTCAGGGGCCTCGCCCGATTCGACGGCATCGACTTCGCCCTCTTCGACCCCGCCAACACCCCCGCGCTCCCACGACCCGAGGTCGTCAGCCTCCACACGGATCGCTCGGGGCGACTCTGGATCGGTACGCTCGGCGGGCTGGCGACTTTCGCCGACGGTCAGTGGCAGCGAATCGAAGATCCGGCCGTCAAGGACATCCAGGCACGCTCCTTCGCCGAACGTGCCAACGGTGATCTCCTCATCGCGGATTTCACCGGTCACCTCTTCGAGTTCGCCGACGGCAAGTTCCGCGCCCTCCCCGAACCGCCCGGGCTTCGAAGCCGCGGCTACCTCGCCGCCGTCAGCGAGAGCCAACGCTGGTGGGTTGCGCAGACGGGGTTCATCGGCGAGTGGGATGGCCGCCAGTGGGTGGAGATCATCCCCACACCGAAGGATCGCGACGCCGAGGTAAGCTGCGCACCAAGCCGCGACGGCGGCGTGTGGGTGCTCGTCGATCGCACGCTCACGCGACTCCGCGGCGGAGCGGTTGTTGCGAAGATCGAACTCGCGACGGCACCCGGCGGCCTCTGGCAGCTCTACGAGGATAGCCTCGGCAATGTCTGGATCAGCAGCTACGACAGCGGTGTGTGGCGCGTCGCGCCAAGTGGCGAGATGCGATCCTGGAGCACCGCCAACGGTCTCGGCCACGACGCGGGGCGCTTTGTCTTCGAGGATCGCGAGCGAACCCTGTGGATCGGATCCAGTGGCGGAGGCCTCGGTCGCTTCCGAACGCGCCGCTTCCAGAGCTTCATGCCCTCGCTTGGCACCACCGTAGCGACAGTCAACTCAATCACCGCCGCGCAAGACGGTGGGATCTGGTTCGCCACCTTTGGTCAAGGACTCTTCCGACTCGACGACGCCGGCATCAAGCAAGTGCGCCCCGAGTCCGCTTCGTCGGGCTCGCTCGCGTACCTCCAGAGCGTGCTCATCGACAGCGTCGGCCGATGCTGGGTGGGCACCTACGCGGACGCCATTCTCCGCTTCGACGACTCCTCCGCCGAGTGGCTCCGCGAGTCTATCGGTGGTCGTAACGTGGTCGCCCTGTTCGAGGATTCGCAGCACCGAGTGTGGACCGGTGGCAACCGAGCCGTCGCGGTGCATGCCGAGGGCGTTTCGCGCGAGTTTGGACCAGACGATGGTGTGCGCGCCAGCGACTACCGCTGCATTGGTGAAGACTCCCTCGGCCGAATCTGGGTCTCGGATCGCGCCACCCTGCTCCGGCTCGAGGGGCAGCGGTTCGTCGAGGTGCTCGCTCCCGATGGTCAAAGGATCCAGGGGGTCGTGTGCATGAAGGCTGGCCGCAATGGTTCCATGTGGCTCGGCACCTCTCGGCGCGGACTCCTCCACCACACGGACTCGCGCATCGTCGAGATCGCCAGCGACGCGTGGCCCGCGAAGGGAGTCTTCAGCATCCTCGAAGACGCCGAAGGATTCTGGTGGATGTCATCCGAGTGCGGTATCGTCCGCACGCGACGGGACGATCTCGAGGCAGTCGTCAGCGGCACCGGTACGCTCTCCCGCATCCGCCTCTTCGATCGACGCGACGGCATGCTCAGCAGCGATTGCACCTCCGGGCAGCAGCCCGCGAGCGTGCGAGATACTCGCGGCAGGCTCTGGTTCGCCACCGTCAAGGGCATCACGATGGTCGACCCCGCTTCGCTGCAGGTCAACGACATCGCGACCCCGGCGGTGATCCGCGAACTCGTCTGGCAGACGCGAAGTGCCCCGCGCGGCAACGCGGATTCCTTCGCTTCGCGTCGAACCGAGACTCACCCGGGCAGTACCGCGGTACTTCCCCCCGGAAGCCGCGGCATCGAGATCCACTACGCCGGTCTCAGCTTCGTGGCTCCGGAGAAGGTCCGCTTTCAGGTCCGCCTCTCGGGCGTACACCCCGAATGGAGCAACGTGGGAACCCGACGCGCGGCGTTCTACGACGAGCTTGCTCCCGGGAGCTACCAGTTCAACGTCCGTGCCTCGAACGACGACGGGCTCTGGGGTCCGACCGCTTCGCTCACGTTCGTCGTTCGCCCGTTCTTCTGGCAAACGGCCTGGTTCCAAGCGACCACGGGTGTTCTCGTGGTCACCCTCAGCGTCGTCGTGACGGCGTGGATCTTCCGCGCACGCCACACGCGCGCTCGTGAGCAACTCGAACTCAGGCAGCACCGTCAGGAGATGATCCACCTGACCCGCGTCAACATGCTCGGCGAACTGTCCGGTGCACTCGCGCACGAACTCAGCCAACCTCTGACCGCCATTCTCAGCAACGCCCAGGCCGCGCAGCGATTCCTTACGCAGCGCCCCACGGAGACGGGCGAGGTGGCGGAGATCCTCTCCGACATCGTGAAAGAGAACCGGCGCGCGGGCGACATCATCTTCCGTCTTCGACAACTCCTCAAGAAGGGCGAGGTCAGCCGCCAGCCGCTTGAGGCCGACCAGATCTTCGATGATGTGCTCCGTCTCGTGCGTGGCGAGTTGATCAATCGAAATGTTGCCGTTCACGCCGATGTTCCCGCGGACCTCCCGCTGCTCCACGGAGACCGGGTGCAGATCGAGCAGGTCATACTGAATCTCATCGTGAACGCGATCGACGCGATGAATGCCACGCCCGAACTCCCAGCCGGCTCCCGTGCCCTGATTCTCCGCTGCCGCGTCGAGAACGACACTTTGATTCGACTCTCGGTCGTCGACACAGGCCCGGGTATTCCCGCGGAACAGCTGCCCCGGGTGTTCGAGCCCTTCTTCACGACGAAAGCGAGCGGCATGGGGCTCGGGCTCCCGATGTGTCGAACGATCGTGTCCGCGCACGGCGGCCGCATCTGGGCGGAGAATAACTCCGACCGCGGCGCGACGTTCCACTTCACCCTCCCGGCATTCAGAGAGAACCCATCATGAGCGAGCAACCCACCGTGTTCCTCGTCGACGACGATGAGGCCGTTCTGAAGTCGGTCGGTCGCCTCCTCCGTTCCAATGGAGTCCGTGTTCTTCCCTTCAACTCCTCCGCCGAGTTCCTTCGCGCGGTCACGCAATCCATTCCCGGCTGCATCCTCCTTGACTTCGGTATGCCCGACTTCAACGGCCTCGAGGTTCAGCGCCGACTCGGCGCGAGCGGTTGCGCGCAGCCGGTGATCTTCCTCACGGGACAGGCCGACATTCCCATCACCGTCGAGGCCATGAAGGGCGGTGCGATCGACTTCCTCACGAAGCCGGTCGACGAAGCCGCGCTCCTCGCATCCGTGAAGACCGCGTTCGCCCGCGACGCAGCACTACGCGAAGCCGCGGCGGGTCTCCGCGAGTACCGCGAACGCCTCGCGACGCTCACCCCCCGAGAGCGAGAGGTGATGGAGCTTGTCGTCGAGGGCCTGCTCAACAAGCAGATCGGACTCGAACTCGGCACAGTCGAGAAGACCATCAAGGTCCATCGCGCGCGCGTCATGGAGAAGATGGGCGTCGAGTCGCTCGCCGAACTCGTCCGCATCGCGTCCGCGCTCGGTATCGGCGAGCCCCCGCGACCCCTCCGACCGGGTGATGCTCCCCCGCGCATCTGAGCGACTGCTCTATTGGACCAAGGTCCAACCAGCACACATCCCGCCGACCGGTATGGTCTTCCCGGTATCGCCCACCGCTCCACGCGTGAGCGGCTCGCAGCACCCGAGGACGCCCCATGTCGGATCCAAAGCCGGTGATCGCCATCGTTGATGATGATGCATCGGTCTGCAAAGCGATGGAACGGTTGGTCCGCTCACTCGGACTCTCCGCCTCCACGTTCACATCCGGCGATGAGTTCCTCGGCGTTATCGAGGGCGCGCCTGGCCTCGCGCCCCGCTGCGTGATCCTTGACATGCAGATGCCGGGCACGAACGGGCTCGCTGTTCAGGCCCGTCTCGCGACGCTCGCACCCCTCACGATCGTCGTCTTCATCACCGCTCACGACGCCCCCGGCAATCGCGAGAGGGCTCTGGCGAACGGCGCCCTCGCCTACCTCCGCAAGCCCTTCAGCGATGACGTCCTCGCTCAAATACTCGAGAACGCTCTTGGTCCCAGCCGCAGGGTCCAGCCCTGATCACACACGGAATGTCTCTCTCGAAAGGAACCTCATGCTCGCCCGAACCTCGCTCCTCCTCCTCGCCTGCTCCTTCGCCGCACTCGCCCCGCTCTCGGGATGCGCCGGTGGTGGGGGCCGATCGTCATCCGCGCGAATCGAAACAGGTCTCTCCTCCGAGGCCGCGGCGGGACTCGACCGCTTGTGCCAGACCAACCCTGCCGCCGCTGCATTGGCGCGCGATGCCAAGGCGGTGCTCGTGTTCCCCGACATGATCAAGGGGGGCTTCGTGGTCGGAGCTTTCCACGGCGAGGGCGTCATGTTCAAGAACGGACGCATCGCCGGGTACTACGACAGCACGGGTGCCTCGTACGGCCTCCAGGCTGGCGTTCAGTCGTACGCCTACGCCCTTTTCTTCATGAAAGACTCCGATCTCAACTACCTCGAAACCTCTCGCGGCTGGGAGATCGGCTCCGGCCCCTCCGTCACCGTCGTCGATTCCGGCCTCGCGCGAAACCTCACGTCCACCACGCTCCGCGAGGGCGTGTATTGCTTCTTCTTCGATCAGAAGGGACTCATGGCTGGCCTGGGCATCCAGGGCTCCAAGATCACCCGCATCGATCGCTGATCCCGCACCACCATCACCGCCTCAATCCGCACGTCAGGAGTCTCCACTTGCTCACGAACGTTGAATGTCGCGGAGCCATCGCCGCCCTCCTCATGGCATCTCTCGCCCCGATCGCCGCCGCCCAGGAATCCGCTCCCGCAGAAGTGCCTCCCGCAGCAGAGCCAGCCGGCCTTCTCCCCGTCCCCGATTACACGGGCGGCCTCGCGACACGCTCGCGTCTCTCCGGCGACTGGGGCGGGTCACGTACGTCCCTCGCCAACAAGGGCGTCATGTTCGACATTGACTTCACGCAGATCGGTCAGGGAGTCGTCTCCGGCGGCCGCCGCATCGACTGGGACTACCACGGCTCCCTCGATGCCGGGATCACGCTCGACCTCCACCGCATGAATCTGTTGCCCGGAGCACTCGTTCGTGCCCGTGCCGAGAGTCGCTTCGGCGAGACGGTCAACGACGATTCCGGCTCGCTCTTGCCGGTCAACACCGATGGGTTCTTTCCCCTCACCAGCCCTTCGAACCAGTCGATCGCATCGGTCACCGAGTTGAACTACACCCAGTTCCTCTCACCGAAGTTCGGACTCACCCTCGGCAAGTACCAGACGCTCGATGGTGACCCCAACGAGTTCGCAAGCGGGCGGGGCCGATCGCAGTTCATGAACTTCAACTTCATCGCCTCCGGCGTCTCGGCCCTCACCATCCCGTACAGCACGCTCGGTGGCGGCGCCGTCTACATGCCCACCGACCGAATCGTGGTCTCCAGTATCCTCGTCTCGACCACCGATTCGTCCACCACATCGGGCTTCGAGGATCTCGACGAAGGGTTCTCCTGGATCACCGAGGCCGACTTCCAGTACAAGATCGGTTCCCTCCCCGGCGGCACCAACGTCGGCTTCGTGTACGCCTTCGATGGTGACTTCACGCAGCTCGGCGGGAAGCTCCAACTCGGCCCCGGCGGGGTCACGCTCTCTTCCGAGGGTGAATCCTGGAGCGCGTTCGTCAGCAACTGGCAGTATGTTCACCTCATGGACGATGCGCCCGCAAAGATCGACCTTTCGAACGGTCGTCAGGATCTCCGGGGCATCGGTCTCTTCTCGCGACTCGGATTCGCTGACCAGGACACCAACCCCGTGGAGTGGTCGCTCAGCGGCGGTGTCGGTGCACGCGGCCTCATCGCCGCACGCGAGAACGACACCTGCGGCATCGCCTACGTGTTCAGCGATTTCCAGAACAGCGGACGCCTCGAGCCCCTCGGCCTCGAAGGCTCAACACAGGCGGCCGAACTCTACTACAACGTCGCGATCACGCCCGCCATGGGCCTTACGTTTGATGTACAGTGGGTCGACAGCATCGTTGAGAATGTGGACGAAGCCTGGCTTCTGGGTGCTCGTCTGGACGTCCGGTTCTAAAGCCACGATCAGGAGATCACATGTACGCAGCATCAGGTTTCACCGCGGCAGCCTTTGTCCTTTGCACGCTCGCCGCCGGCGTGTCGCCCTCGCACGGCCGACAGCCCGCCACGACTTCTCCCGCCGCCGAAGCCGCCAAGGACGCTGGTTGGCCGCGCCAGTTCGAGTCCCGCACGCACATCGTCCGCATCCATCAACCACAGGTCGATGCCTGGCCGAACTTCGATCGAATCACGTTCCGTGCGGCCGTTGTTCTTCAACCGAAGGGCAGCGACGAACTCACCTACGGCGTGATGGTGGCCAGCGCACGCGCCGACGTCGCGTTCGAGGAACGCCTCGTCATGCTGACCGATCGGAAGATCGAGGAACTCACCTTCCCAGGTGCGGATGACGCGATGAACGCCGATCTCGCGAGAATCGTGACCGAGGCCATGCCGCCGCAACGCACACAAACCGTCTCCCTCGACCGCATCATCGCCGAACTCGACGCCTCCGAAGTCAGCATCCGCAAAGTTGAAGTCAACCTCGCACCCCCGAAGATCGTCGCGAGCACGAAGCCCGCGGCAATGGTGACCTTCATGGGCAAGCCGCGATTCACGCAGGCCCCGGGCAGCCCGCTGATGGTCGCGATCAACACAAACTGGGACGTCTTCCTCGATCCCGCCCAGAGCCGCTACTTCCTGCTGCACGAAGACTCATGGTTCTCCAGCGGAACGCTCGAAAGCGGTGGATGGACGCCGGTGCCCGCGCCGGATGGACTGGCGACACTCCCCGACGATCCAAACTGGTCCGATGTCCGCGCCGCCATCCCCGGAAAGCCCCCCGCGCTCGTGCCGGGCATCTTCATCTCCTTCGAGCCGGCCGAGTTGGTCGTCACCGATGGTGCGCCGGAGATGCAGCCCATCCCCGGTACCAAGCTCATGATGGTGGTCAACACCGAGAACGACCTGTTCTTCAACGCACAACAGAGCCAGTTCTACCTCCTCGCCGCCGGTCGCTGGTTCAGCGCGCCGTCACTCGATGGTCCGTGGTCCAGCGCGAGCGGTTCGCTCCCGGACGACTTCAGGAACATCCCCGACGATTCCGACGCCGCGGACGTGCTGCCATCCGTTCCTGGAACCGCCGCGGCGAACGAGGCCATCGTTATGGCGTCGCTCCCGAACCGCGCCACGGTAAACACCGCCGACCTCAAGCTCGCGGTGACCTACGACGGCGCACCCGACTTCCGCCCGATCGAATCGACCACGGTCCTGTACGCGCACAACTCCCCCTTCAGCGTCTTCCTCGTCGATCAGCGGTACTACTGCTGCCACGACGCGGTCTGGTTTGTCTCACCATCGGCGAGCGGAGAGTGGACAGTCGCCACGAGTATCCCGGCCGCGATCTACACGATCCCGCCCTCGTCACCGAAGCACAACGTGACATACGTCACGGTCTACGAATCAACGCCAACCACGGTGACGACGAGCTACACCGCCGGCTACACCGGCGCCCAGGTTGCCGCGACTGGCGCCGTCATGTTCGGCCTCGGCATGATCGTGGGGGACCTCCTCGACGACGATGACTGCTGCTGGCACTACCACTATCACAGCCACTTCTTCTCGTACGGCTGCGGCGCACGCTGGCACGGTCATCACGGTGGTTGGGCCTGCGTTGGTCGCCGATACGGCCCGTACGGCGGCTGCGGCGGATTCGCGTACTACAACCCCTCGACCGGTCGATTCGCACGAGGCGGTTACGCGTACGGCCCTCGTGGTGTGGCCGGTTGGCGAGCGGCCTACAACCCCTCCTCCGGTGTCTTCGGTTACCGCGCCGGGGCCTCCACACCGTACGGCTCCTGGGGTCGGGCAGCGATCTCCAACGGCGATGATTGGGTGCGCGCCGGATACCGCAGCGGCCCGCGCGGGAGCGTCTCGGGTATCGAGGGTTCGGGCGGCGCAGGTGCGATCCATGGCGAAGGCCGTTTCGGCAACGGCGTGACCGTGGCACGCGACCGCGACGGCGATGTCTACGCAGGCAAGGACGGGAAGGTCTACAAGAAGACCGACGACGGCTGGGAGAACAAGACCGCTGCGAGTCCCAAGGCACGCCCCGCAACGAACGACGCCGCGTCCCCGGTGCCTCAGGAGTACCTGAAGGACCAGTCGAACTCGCGCGAGCGAGGTGAGCGCAACGCCAATCGCCCGCGCTCCGGGCGAGATGCCGACTCGCGTCGTGGTCGCGCCCCCTCCGGAGGCCGTCGATGAACGCGATCATCGCGGCCTCTCTCCTCTTCTGCTCGCCCGTGGTCAGCGCTTTGCAGCCAACCGCCGACGCGACGAAAGACGGTGCGCCAAAGGGAATGGTCTGGATCCCAGGGGGGGAGTTCACCATGGGCACTGACGATCCGAACAGTAATGCGAACGAGCGCCCCGCTCATCGCGTACGAGTGGACGGCTTTTGGATGGACGAACACGCCGTCACGAACGCCGAGTTCCGCGCGTTCGTCAAGGCAACCGGCTACATCACCATCGCCGAGCGCAAGCCCGATTGGGAGGAGATCAAGAAGCAGGTTCCGCCGGGCACACCAAAGCCCGCGGAGGAACTCCTCCAGCCCGGTTCACTCGTCTTCACGCCTCCGAGCGAGACCGTTGCACTCGACAACCTCGGCGGATGGTGGCGATGGCAGACCGGGGCCGACTGGAAGCACCCCACGGGTCCCGGTAGCTCGATCGATGGCCTGGACTCGCATCCCGCGGTGCACATCGCGTGGGATGATGCCGTCGCTTACGCCAAGTGGGCCGGCAAGCGACTCCCCACCGAGGCGGAGTGGGAGTACGCCGCACGCGGCGGACTCGCGGAGCAGCGGTTCGCCTGGGGCGATGAGTTCATGCCCAAAGGCCCAGACGGCAAGCCTCGCCACATGGCCAACACCTTTCAGGGTTCGTTTCCTCAGCGTGATACCGCTGAGGACGGCTTCGCGGGAGTGGCACCGGTGAAGTCCTTTCCCCCGAACGGCTATGGCCTCTACGACATGTGCGGCAACGTGTGGAACTGGTGCGCGGACTTCTACCGCGCCGATGCCAACGAAGCCGCCGCGAAAGCCGGGCTCTGCGAGAACCCGGAAGGCCCGCGCGATACGTGGGATCCCAGCGATCCGTATTCGCCGGTCAAGCGCGTCACGAAAGGGGGCTCGTACCTCTGCCACGTCTCGTACTGCGAGAGTTACCGCCCGAGTGCCCGGCGAGGCACGCCGCCGGACACCGGGTCCAGCCACGTCGGTTTCCGTTGCGTCCTGTCCGTGCCACCACCGTCCGGCGCGTCGCCGAAATAGGAGTTGATCATGTTCCGACTCGTACCGTTCCTGCTTAGCGTGCTCGTCACGCTCACCTCGCTCGTCTGTTCATCTGCGAACGCGCAGAGCGTGGCTCCCCCGACTGCGAAGCCCAACATCATCCATATCGTCGCCGATGATCTCGGATGGAAGGACGTCGGCTTCAATGGCTGCGCCGACATCAAGACCCCAAACCTTGACGCCCTCGCCGCCGGCGGCGCGAAGTTCACGCAGTTCTACGTTCAGCCGATGTGCACGCCCACTCGCGCGTGCCTGATGACCGGTCGGTATCCCTTCCGCTACGGTCTGCAGACCGCGGTCATCCCGTCCGTCTCGGCGTACGGCCTCGACACATCCGAGTGGCTGCTCCCCCAGGCTCTCAAAGAAGCCGGCTACAAGACCGCCATCGTGGGCAAGTGGCACCTGGGCCACTCCGACAAGAAGTACTGGCCCCGCCAGCGCGGCTTCGACTACCAGTACGGCGCGATGATCGGCGAACTCGACTACTTCACGCACGACGAGCACGGTGTGCTCGACTGGTTCCGTGACAACCAGCCGGTGAAGGAAGAGGGGTACACCACCACGCTGCTCGGGAAGGATGCGGCCCGCCTCATCGAGCAGCACGACGCCTCGGTCCCGCTGTACATGTACCTCACGTTCAACGCCCCCCACACGCCGTACCAGGCTCCGCAGGAGTACATCGACCGCTACACGCACATCGAGGACCCCACCCGCCGGACCTACGCAGGGATGGTGGCGTGCCTTGACGATGAGATCGGTCGGGTTGTCGGAGCGCTCGAGAAGAAGGGACTTCGCAAGAACACGCTGATCCTGTTCCACAGCGACAACGGCGGCACGCGCAACGCGATGTTCGCGGGCGTCATGGCCGACGTGTCCAAGATCAAGATCCCCTGCGACAACGGCCCGTACCGCGAGGGCAAGGGCACGCTCTACGAGGGCGCGACCCGCGTCTGCGCGTTCGCGAACTGGCCCGGCCACGTGAAGCCGGGAACCGTCAGTGGGCTCATCCACGCCGTGGATGTCTACCCGACCATCACCGCGCTCGCCGGTGCTTCCACCACCAAGTGCAAGCCGCTCGACGGATACAACGTCTGGGAGACCATCGCCTCCAACAAGGCTTCACCCCGCGACGAGATCGTCTACAACGTCGAGCCCTTCCGTGCAGCCGTTCGTCAGGGCGACTGGAAGCTCATCTGGCGGACCATGCTCCCCTCCAGCGTCGAACTCTACAACCTCGCTGAGGACCCCTCGGAGTCTGTCAACCTCGCCGACAAGCACCCGGAGAAGATCGCCGAGCTCCAGCGCCGAATCGAGGCGTTCGCGAAGCAGGCCACCCGTCCGCTCTTCCTGATCGACCAGTTCAAGGTCATCACCCGCAACATGCAGGGTGAACCGCTTCTGCCGATCGATGAGGACTTCGCCGCATTCGAGCAGCCCTGATCGTCCGATCATCGGGGCGGGTGGCCCGGCCATCCGCCCTTTCCCTTTTTTGGAACGGGAGATTCCCACGTGGCAACGCGCAACCGTACCAATCCAGCCGCCTTCTGGGTCTTGCTCGCCGTGCAGGCCGCGGGCGCGGCGGTGATCATCTACAACGGTGTTCCGATCTACCGTCGGCTCCTGGCGAAGGTGCCGGAGCGGGCTGCTGATGATCGCGTCGTGGCGTTGGCGGTCGTGGCGAGTCTGCTGGGGCTCTGCGCTCACTGGGTACGTCGGCGAACGTGTCCCCTGCCGGAGTTCCGGCGGCGGGAGCTTCCCGGGCACCTCATTCTGTTCTGCAGCCGCCTCGCCTTCGTGTTCGCGACCGCCCTGTTCTCCACGATCTTCTTCGCCAGGTTCGGTGAGCTCGACGCGTCCGTACTGCGGGTGCTTGTGCTTCTGGTCGTGCTCTACTCGATGTTCTGCTTCACGACTGAGGTCGAAGGTCTGGGCCGCGCGATGCAGGATGGGAAGGGCTGACCTCGGGTCGCGCCTCGAAGACGCCGTACATGGAGGCGTTGGTGTGGTTGCTGGCGGCGTCGAGTTGGCGGGCGCGGAGGAGGGCGAGTTCGTAGAGGTGGGGGTGCCGGGCGCGGCCGTCGGGTTGGCCCTTGGCGGTGGGGCGGGAGATGAGGGAGGTGTGGAGGCGGTTGGTGCCCGGGCCGCCGTAGCGGTAGATGTCCCCGTTGGGGAACAGGGCGCGGAGGCAGCGGGGGGAGTACTGGCGCCAGCCATGGGGGCCGTAGAGGTCGAGGGCTGCTTCGCCGGGGACGAAGTGGGCCTGCATTCCGTGTGGGGAGAGGCGGGATGTGAGACGGGTGATGGCGGCGTGGTCGTCCTCGATGTGTTCGAGCGCGGTGGCGGAGACGATGAAGTCGGCCGCGGGGAGCTGGTGGTCGGGGATGAGGGCGATGTCGACCTGGAGGAAGCGGACGCGGAGACCGCCGATGGTTCGTGAGCTCCAGGAGGCGCGGGGGGTGAGGTCGATGCCGAGGTAGTCGCCGTGGATTCCGGCGTCGGCGAGGAGGGTGGCGACGAAGCCGCCGCCGCAGCCGAGGTCGATGATGGAGATGGGGCTGAGGCCGAAGCGGAGCCGGGCGCGGTCGGCGGCCCAGCGGAAGAACGCGGCGACATCATGGCGTGCGGGGGACCAGGCGGGTTCGAAGACGATGCTGCCGGTGGGGGGGAGGGTTTCGATACCTTCGGCGGTGGAGAGCGCGGCGTTGGTGGCGTTGCGGTCGCGGTGGAAGTCGAGGTAGGCGCGGCGTTGGGCCTGGTTGAGGGGGAGGTCACCGTTGATCGCGGCGGGGTCTAGGGCGAGGTGCATGGGAAAGAGATCGGCTTGCCGGGCCCGGGGCTGCAGGATTTGGGGGGTTGCGGCGAGGGGGACGGGGTATGGGTACCCTTGGGCATGAACGTGATCGAGAAAGCGCGGTCGGTGGCGGCGGATCTTCGCAAGGGCAAGGGCAACCCGGCTGAGAACTGGGGGCTGGTGTCGCGACTGCTGTCGCGGCTGACGCACGATCTGGAGCGGGTGACGCAGGTGACGAACGCGCGGGATGTGGACGGCCTGGACGCGCTCCTCGACAAGATCGAGGGGCGGGTGGTCGCGGCGACGACCGCGCCGTTGCCGGAGTTCACGGCGGAGGAGTTGGACTCGGCGTTTCGGGCGTTTCACAAGCGGCTGAAGATCGGGCGGCTTGCGGACGAGTCGAAGCTCGGGGGGCGGTACACGTCGGGGGGGCGGAGGTCGAACATCGATGCGATTCAGCCGCCGGACGGGTTCCCGGACAAGATCTGGGTTGCGCTGGTGCGTGCCGGGAAGCTGAAGGACATGGGCGGGGGGTTCTTCAGCGAGGCATGAGGTTGGAGTTAGAGGCGGACGGGCTCGAAGCCCTTTCGGTACTCGCGCCGGACGATGGTCATGGTGGCTTCGGGGCTGTTGGTGAAGGAGAGGGACTTGCGGTCCCACTGGAGGGTCTGTCCCCGGTACTTCGCGGCCTTGACGGCGAGCATTCCGGGTTCGGTGCAGCGGAGGCCGGTTGCAAAGGGCATCCAGAGGTGAGGGGTGTCGATGCCCAGGGCCTTGTCGACCCATGCGTGCCAGTGGTTGAACTTGTCGTAGGCGGGGAGGCCGGGCATGGTCATGCCGTCGGTCTTCTGGCCTTCGCGCCAGATCTCGAGGGGGCCTTCGGGAGCGAGGACGAGGGTGCCGCCTTCGCAGACGACGATGGTGAAGATGCCGCCGGGCCATTCGCCTTCGCCGATGCCCAGGAGCGCGCGGTCGGGCTTCATGCCGGTGTCGTAGAAGTGGAAGTTGCAGGTTGGGCCGGCGAACTTGGGGCTTGCGACTTCATAGGTGAGGGTGGAGACGACGCGGTCGGCGTGGAAGTTGGCGAGGTCGGTGGAGGGGGTGAGCGAGGTGACGCGGCGGGGGGAGGTGAGTTCGGGGACGGCGTAGAAGACGACGTCGGTGAGGTGGACGACCCAGTCGGTGATCTGGCCGCCGCCGTACTTCCACCAGCTTCGCCACTGGCGCTGGACCATCTGCGGGCGGCAGGGTTCTTCCTGGGCGCCGTTGAGCCAGAGGTCGTAGTTGAATCCGTCGGGGGGCTGGATGGGTTCGCCGAGGGTGCCGTCGGCGAAGTAGTGACCGCCGGCGTGGGATCCGTTGCCGAAGGCGATGTGGACGTCGATGACTTTGCCGAGTGAGCCGCTCTTGAGGATATCGACGGCGGCGCGGCGGGCGGCGTGCTCGATGCGTTGCGCGCCGGTTTGGGTGATGAGCTTGGGGCGGGCGAGTGCCGCGCGTTCGAGGATGTCGAGTTCTTCGAGCTGTTGAACGAGGGGCTTCTGGCCGTAGACGTGCTTGCCCTGGGCGAGTGCGGTGGTCATGATCGCGCAGTGGGAGTGATCGGGAGTTGCGACGATCACGCCGTCGAACTTGTCGCCGTGCTTGTCGAAGGCCTCGCGGTAGTCTTCGCAGGTGAAGGCGCTGGGGTGGTCTTTGGAGGCCTGGGCGAGGGCCCCGGCGTCGATGTCGCAGAGGCCGACGATGTCAACGGCGGGGTGGGAGGCGATGTGGCCGCGGTCTGCGCCGCCGATGGTGCCGATGACGCCGATGGAGAGGACGCGAAGGCGGGTGTCGCGATGGGCGCGGGCGATGCGTGGGGAGCCGAGGACGGCGGCGGTGGCGATGCTGGCGCCGGCGTAGCGGATGAAATCACGGCGGGAGGGGTTGCTCGGATTCATGTGGTCCTCGTTGCGTGAGTGGGTGGCCTCGAACGCGCGGAGTTTACCGGGAGGGCGCGGAGCGTGCATCGGGGGGCGCAACGGCGGCCTGACCGGTGGGTGGAAGCTTGGGGGTTGTCGGTGGGGTGGGGGGTTCAAAGCCGGGGGGCGAATGGGCCCAGATGTCGTCGGTCTGGCCGAGCCGCAGGCCTACCTGAAAGAGCTTCTTCATGTACTCGCGGTCGAAGGTGTCGGAGGGTTTGTCGAGGAAGTCGTCGGGGATGGAGGCGAGGTTGAAC